>JAIUOE010000013.1 GCA_020161395.1 Bacteroidota bacterium | reverse complement strand
CCTTTTTTTTGATCAAAAAACACAAAAGTCACTTTGGGTAATGAACAATTACCGGTATTATTCAAAAAAACGAAAAATGACATAAAAAAAGAGGCTGCTGGATATTTACTATCGAGACAGCCTCTTTATTTTTAAAAAACAGGTTCCTTAGTAGTTGATTCTTATCATTGGTGAGAAGACCACATAAGATCCGTCCCTGTATGTCGGCAATGGATCGCTGCCAATCACTACACCGCTGTAATACTTGAATTCAAAACCGAAAGAGTTGCTGATAAGGAATGAGAGGTTGAAACCGTAATACAGGTTGCTCTCCGTGACATTATAGAAAACAGTCGGTTTGAATGTGTATGCGAACAAGGCATCCTCTTTAGTGAACAAACCCGCAGCCTGAACATAGAACTTCGACTTGCTTCCGGTCATGGGAAGCTCAGTCAACTGCGGTTTTGAGGGATCAAGATTGTAATCCTGCACTTCGTAAATACCCAGTCCAAGATTGGCTCCCAGATATCCAAAAGTTTCAAGGTCTACAAAATTCTTCCTCTCCATTCCAAAATTCAGATAATTTCTAATCGAACTGATATTGGAATTCACGCTCACATGTTTAATCTGACCAGGTTCAAATGTACTTAATGCGAGTGACGCTTCAAGATTCAGGTCGTAATCTCTCCAGTATTCGGAGGCATAACGAAGGAAATTGCCTTTCAGATTCATATAAATATTCTGTCCGGTCATGAAGTGCCGCTTGCCATGAGGTACCTGTTTATCAACAAATGGTTGTGAAACCGGTATACCCATCCCGATGTCGAATGTGAAAACATCGTTTGGACGGTTATTCAGAATCCTGTCGATGTAGGTTACCCTCAGACCGGCATTATATGTCGGTGAAAACCACCCCGGCATGATCATTTTGTCATAACCCCAACGACCAAATGCGGAGATCAGATACTTGTTCTTGTCATTTGTTGTGAAGTTGTAGAAAGTCAGATGCGGTTCTATAAGACTAAAAAATATGTCGAACTTGTAGGAAAGTTTCTCATCATAATATGTCTTTGAAACATCATTAAATGCATATCTCTGAGATTTTAACAATGTGTAATTTTCCGGTCCGACAATATCCTGAATTCTGACAAAATCCTCAACCGGATCAAAAAAGAAATCGAGTGAGTCGGGATTCTTACTTACTTTGCTCTCAGAATAAAACCTAAACATATCTATTTCATCGTCATAATAGCGTTTACGAAGATCGATGAAAACTTCGCCTTTGTAGATATCTTTTACTTTTTCACGAACAAAATCGAGAGAAGGTTTTCTGCCGTCGATTCTCAATCCGTTGCTGACCAGAAACTTATTGAATACTGCTCTGACCAAAACGGGATCAGTGACAATCCACTTCTCGCGCAAATCATCGAATGCAGCCGTGTTTAGTTCAAGATTTCTGTAAACTTTTATCAGTTTCTCCATTTTGGCGTCGAGAGGCGGAGGCGTATTCTGAATGTCTTGAGCAAACAAATTGAAATTCAGACAGAGTAACAATCCGATAACTGATATATACCTGATTTTAGAAACCATATCTGTACCTCAACTGGATAAATGTCTGCGAACTTTTGCTTTCCCATATTTCAGGTTCTCTGAACATCGCTGATGAAACATTTGTCATCTCAACCCGGAAATTGTGGTCACCACCAAACTCCAGCAGTTTTAGCCAGATTTTTGATGTCAGGTGATTATCGAAAAATCTGAAATCAGTACCAAGAAATTCCACATCATTTGGAACGAAGTTAACTGAGAGTGCAACAACAGGCTGGATAACATCTTTTAATTTGGCACGGGCTGTAACCGCTCCTGAATAATCAGCTTCAATAACATCGAATCCACCCACCCCAAGATCCATTTTATACCTTATCGCTCTCTTCTCTGAATTGTTCCAGAAGAATGACATGGTCGATTCCCATTGTGTGAATGTGAAATAAGCTTTCGATCCAACTCTGTAAGAAGGATTCTCAAGGTTTTCAGGTCCATATGCAAAATAGGCATTGAAAAACGGCAGACTGAAAGATCCTGTTGTCTTCACATCCACAATAAATCCATTTCCGACATTAAGTGAGATCGGGTCTCCCATTACAAACGGAAGATTTCCTAAAAATGAATTCATATCGATATGAAATCTTCCCATCAGTTTGGCATCAATCAGCATGTCAGTCAGCGGATTAGCAATAGAACCTGATATACTGAATAAAGCCCGAACTCCACCTGTAACTGACTGCCCTTTCCATGGAATTACATTAACCACAGGAGTGTGGGTATTGAACTCAACACTCACAAAGCCAAATCCATAATCCATAACGGGGTGGAAGAAACTGAGAGAAGACAAGGAACCATCAATTTGGAAGGGTGCCCCTGTGGGAGCAGTGGTCTGACTTCCCCTCCCCCGACCTGAAGTCTTGGAGGCGATGGCTTTTGGATACTTGTGCAGACTGTTGGTAAGCTGGTAGGCAATGAAATCCAAATTTCCGTCCGAGGAGATGCCGCGGGTTATCTTCTCTTTCTCTTTTTTGTCGATCTTCGATAGTGATGAGGCATCTGTTGTCAGTAGTTCACGATTCAGAAAAGAAAGTAACTGCGTGTATGACTGATCTTTGGTAAAATAGAGTTCCATAAAATCTTTGAACTTTACTACCATATTACTGTCAGCACCTCCGGCAACATTACTTCCAAAAATGTTAGAACTGTCGGCTGCACCTCCTGCGCCTATCTCAAGCAGATATAACAAAATAATCGTATCATTTTCCAGATCCGGCTTTTTGAATACCAGTGAATAGTTTATATTGCCATTACTGTTGAAGCGAAAGACCCCTCGTCCGTCAGTAAGTGGAATTGCAGGCAGTAAATTCGACATTGTTGCATCAGGAGTGAAATTATATGTGTAGATATCGAGATATGTTTTATCTACCTGTAACTTCCTCTCGATTATCCTGTACATCTCATCTGTGGTTTGAGCCAACAAATTACATGTAAAGAGAAATAAAACAGTAAATGCAATTCTCGTCATTTTGTG
This sequence comes from Bacteroidota bacterium, assembly GCA_020161395.1. Taxonomy (NCBI): domain Bacteria; kingdom Pseudomonadati; phylum Bacteroidota; species Bacteroidota bacterium. Next base: position 90,672 of record JAIUOE010000013.1, on the reverse strand, counting down.
TCTGTCTTTAAATTGGAAAGGTTCCCCCGGCGTTTATTCACCGGGGGATAGTAATTAGTAGTTAATTCTCAGAATTGGTGAAAATACAACATATGTGTCGTATCTGTATGGGAATTTGGTTTTATTAACGCTAAATGAGCTGAATATCTGAACATCCAGACCAAAATTACCACTTATCATTCCCATTGCTTTCAGACCAAGAAATCCGTATCCGTCAGTTGCATATCCGGCTACCATATTGATGGAGTGCTGGATAAGTCCTGCAGACTTTCTGACACCAACTTCGGCAGATAAAATGTGATTAAATTTCTGCATAAAGCTTTTTCTTCCCTTCTCCAGATCAATAATTTCTGCCTGAGCGGGGTCGAGACGCAGTTTGTTAATGTCTGAGGATGAAAGAACAAGTCCAACTTCAAGATCACCAAAGTCAAACACATTCATAAGATTTCTTTTCCTCAGTTCCCAGTTTAAAAAGAACTTGTTGGAGTAGAAATTCTGTATTGAAGTGAATTTGCCAAAATCAGCTTTCTTGTTATCATTTATTGTAACCTTACCTTCAACTGAGAAGAGTACATCTTTCATGAAGTCAGAATCAATAAATGTGAAAGGATAGCCTTCAAGTTTGGCATATACAGCCTGACCTGCAACCCAGAGTCTCGAGACTTTTCCGTCATCCTTGTATGGTCTGTTGGACGGAATGCCAGCACCGATTGATAATCTGTATGTAAATTTCTCTGGATCATTGCTCAGACTCTTGAAATAGGTAAGTCTCGATCCGACAAAATATTCATTCAGATACCAGCCTGGCCAGAAAGCTTTATCACTTCCCCATTGTCCAAACAGGGAAAGAAGATATTTATTGCTTCCTTCTGATGTCGTTCCCCAATACATTACTTCAGGACGAAGCAGGTTGAGGTTAACATCGAAATTATAACCCATCTTGGTGTAGGTCTGTTGTTTTGTTGTCTCTTTGTAAAAATAAGTCAGCTCTTTGATTTTGTCGTAAGACTTATCGCCAACAATCTCTTTCAACAAAAAACCGTCATGCACAATATCAAATAGAGGTTGAGGATTTTCCTTCCCGATCTCACTTGAAGGGTAGAAGGCGAAGAACTCGAGTTCGTCGTCATAATACCGTTTTCTTACTTCAATTGTGACATCGCCTTCCTGAACCTGTTTGACTCTTTCTTTGATGATATCAGGTTTCACAGTTCTTCCGTTCAAACGAAGAGCGTTTCTTACAACAAACCTGTTGAATATCTCACGAATAAAAGTGGGATCATCGATCATCCATTTTTGTTTGAGATCATCAAAAGCAAGGGTGTTATACTCCAGACTTTGATACAGGTTCTTGAGTTTTTCTACCTCGGGGTCACCGGCTGTCTGTGCCTTTATGTATGGCACAAACATCAGGAACGCCGTTACTATAAATAATGTCTTTTTCATAATTCCATCCATCTCTTAAAATGATTAGAAACCATATCTGTATCTAATTTGGAAGAAAACACTTCCTTCGTTTTCCCATTCTCGGATGGTTCTTCCGATTGGATTCGAGAAAACAGTTCCTGCAAATCTGAATACATGACCGCCGTCAAGTTCGAGCAGCTTGAGCCAGCCCTCTGCTTTTACGACAGAATCAAATACTCTTAGCTTCACACCAAAAATATCATTCTGTTCAGGTGCAAAGGTGTAATGAAGTGTAACAACGGGTGAAATTAGATTGTCAACCACCTCGGTCTTGGTTGCAGTTGTTCTGCCGCCCGGGTAGTAAGCTTTTAACATGTCAAAATAACCCAATCCGACATCAATTCTGAATCTGGAGCTAAGTTTGTCACTCGTATTCCAGTAGAAGGAAAATGAACCCTCTGCCTGTGTAAATGAGAAGTATGCATACTTCTGATTTGCTACAAGTTTATCCTTGAATGTCACATAGGGATTTGAATATCCTCTGCCACCAATCGCGACATATGCGTTCATGAAGGGAAGACCAAAAGGCCTTGTAACATGAAGGTCTATGGCAGCGGATGTACCGACATGGAAGTTGGAAGTTGCGTTCAGAGCAAAAGGCAGATTGTTTACAATCTCGTTTGTCTTTGTTCTGATTCTTCCGAGAAATCTTGCATCGAGAACCATGCCTGCATTAGGGTTTTTTGTGTCCTTGGAAAGATTAAAGAGAGTCCTGAATCCAAATCCAAGGGTGTTGTTCCCAAATGGCAGAGCATGTAACACAGGTTCTTCCATGGTAATCTCAATCCCGGCGGCACCTATGGAAAAATCCATCGCCTTGTGTGAGAATGAGAGAGAACTGAATCCTGCATCAATTCTAAAATCTGAAGATGTCGAAACTTCCGCACCCGAACCGGATTGTCCTCTACCTTTCTTGGTGGAAGACTTTTGCGCAACTTTAGGATACCAGTGTAACGAATTTGCACGCATGAAGTTCAGAAAATCTGTGTTGTCTCTTGAGGTGATACCCAAAGATGTGTTTATGGCATCATCAGGCAGAATACCGAGAAGTGTACCGTATTTGTATTCCGGATCCACTTTCTGCATTCTGTCAATATATTCGACAAGTTTCGAATATTTTCCATATTCACTTCCGAGCATGGAATTGACATCCTTGAATGCTATCACCATTGATTCTGTTGGTCCACCGGCTTGATTTGCACCGAAGATGTTTGCTGAGTCTCCGGCTCCTGCGGCTATGATCTCACTTATATAAAGGAGAACTGTCGAATCCATTCCAATTGCATTGGTAAGAAAGACAACTCTGTATGTATAATTGTCATTCGCCTTAAATATAAATGGGTCCTTGCCATCAACTCTCTGTACCGGATTCATGCTCTGGAGCAATTTCTCGGTACCGGCAAGATCAACGAAGTTGAGGTTCAGATATTTTTTATCTTTTCTCAACTTAAGATCGATATTACGGATATAGTCATCTGCCTCCTGCGCCATGAGGGGCTGGAGAAGAAAACCTGCAACCATAATCAGTGTAAGTAATCGTTTCATTGTATTGTCTTTTTTATTTATAAATCCTTTGTTGAGCTCTACTTTATCACATTCGCACGGTATTTCTTAACCACTTTTTCACCGAACTGGGTTGTAAACTGAATCGTTAATTTGATATCCTGATCAGACCCGATTGCCATTGCATCCAGGAATGCGGGATTAACGACTATCTCTACAACCGGGAACAATCCTTTTTTGGTCTGAGAAACACTCTGAATAAAGTTATCAGGTTCGGCTGTCACCCTTAACTGATTAAACTTTGGAGCGGCAAACACAAATCCATTGGCTGTATTACCAAAATACCCAAACAGAAATTGTCTTGAAGCCTGATTGTCGACACTGATATACCATGGAGCGGCATTCTCAGCTTCTTTTTCGGAAAGCGTAGCCCAACCGCTGAAATCTCCCAACCCGGGTTTTTGGATCATTATGTCCCATGATGCAACCTGTGGCTTACCTGTAACAGGGTCATTGAAAGTCATCAGTTTGTCATTGTAAAATCCCTGAACTTTTATGCTTTTTCCAACATTTTGAGCATCGTTCAGAATTTCACTAAGGTTGATAAATGATCCTTTTCCTTCCTTCAGTGTGCTCACACCGTCGGAAATCTTGTACGAATATTTTTCCTGATCGGTATATTCTTTTACGGCAAAACTAAAAGCAGGATTTTCACTGAAAAAATAGCTGTTTCTAACTGCTACCGGCGCAGCCAAAGACGGAATTTTTACATCGATCATGTAATATTTATCCGCAACAAGGGCTTTATTTGCTTCACCGGTCACATTTATCGACATTTTTAGATAATAGATACCGGGTTCTTCAAATAACGGTTCAAAATAAGTCTGAACTGTTACACCTCTACCTTGTTGTTGGGTTACCTTTGAAACAACTTCATCTGAAGATGGTTTCTGAAATTTTTGGCTGTCAGTCAGTTTTAAGATGCTCGATCCGGATGAATTGAGGATCTCTGCTGAAAGTGAGTTGACCTTGGTGATGGCAGAGAGTACCAGAGGAATCTCCGGTACTCTTACCTTCTGTAAAGTCACTACTTCAAGCGTATCGTCTATCTTAAATCCTTGTGAAAAACCAATTGTCGATAACAAAAAGATAAAGATCGTTGCTTTTAGTAATGTTCTGTTCATCGTGTTTCCTAATATTAATCTATAGATGGACCCACATTGATCACATCACCCTTCTTGGGTTGCTGTGCCGGGGGTTCAGTCTTAACCTTGATCTTGATTTTGACAGGTTTTGTTGTGACTTCCTGACCTTCTTTGAATCCACTCGCTTTTTTTAACTCTTCGAGAAGAAACGCAGGCAGGTATGTTGGAAGCTGTCTTTTTACCTTCAAATAAGCCGTGAATTCATACTCACCAATCGAGGTCACTTTCATGATCTCAATGGTCGCATTTCCATTCACATCTTTAACGATTGAGTAGGGTCCTGCAGGTGATGCAGAAGTGAGTTCTGAAGGGAATGCACCACTTCCCGGTGACTTTCCTCCCTCCGATTTAGCCACATAAACTGCCGATTTTTTCTCTTCGTCAGATACGAGGCCTGTTGCACTGATCGGAATCTTTACCGAGTCTGTCCCGATTTGCCACTCACTGTAAGGAATCGGAGCAGTCAGTTCGATGTCTCTCTTGTACTGGTCAGCAATACTGGAGATCATCTTGATTTTAATCTGTTCTTCTTTTTCCATAAGCTCATCGCGCTCGGTGATCACAATCAACAATTCCGTGATCAGTACGATATACATAATAAAGTACACTTGGCTCTTTTTCATTTCAATCTCCTTTTAGATTTTTAGTGAGCGATCAGGAAATTTTTGTTTTCAAGTCGGAAAGAGCCTGTAATGACTGCTGTTGAATAACTGTGATCTTTTTGTTCAATGCATTGTATTGATCAATGACGCTGTTTACAACCTTAATCTGATCATCTGCAACTCTCTGAAGTTGTTCGAGCTCTGCTCTGAGATCAGCGGAAAGGTTCTTTGGAACGGAAATAACACTATTAAAACCGGCAGGTTCGGCTTCTTTTGGTTTCTCTGCATCTTCATGTGAAATGTGACCATACTCTTCAGGAGTGAAGAATGTGACTGCAGCGAGAATCATAAGAAGGAAGAATTCCAGGAACAGAGCCATCATTACCCAGTTCGGGTCGATTTTCTTGAGCTCATGATCTAATAAGAATTTTGGAACAACAGCCAGGGTACCGGCGAGCTCACCCAAACCTCTTAGACCAACAATGATGATGAGGACTGCTGCACCCATATATACAATACCTTGTATATTGTTTGCGTATTTGGCTACTACAGTGTAGACCATGAAACGGCCGAAAGCTGTCTTTGGTTGTTCGTGCACTACTTTTCCATGTGCCATATTAACTCCTGTGAATGATGATGATGATGATTTCGATTAATTAGTATTTTAAATAACTTGAGATGATTCCAAATATCCTGACTACATATTAAGCAGAATCAGGAAGAAATGCAACTATTATTTTTTTCTATCCAACAAAATTTAAACAATTTTTTGTATTAAATGCATGATTTAAATCAAAATTTTTCAATTTTATTCTTCAAACCACGAAAAAAACTCAGTGAGGGCATCCCGTCTGTCCGGTGGCATAAAATAAAAGTTAATTCCACGGGGCGTGATCTCCCAAAATTCCTCATTATTCGTCCCGGTTATTATATCTCTGATTTTATGAATTCTCGATTTTGGCTCAACTTTAAGGTCTTCAAAGATATGCTTTGCATGTTCCACATCGTTATTCAGCAGGTAGTAACCTGCAAGTCTGATCTGAGCGATTCTGACTCCCACCAGTGACATTTCCTCTTTACTCTCCTTCTGCGGAGAGTTATCCTCAATCGGTTGATCGAGAGTTAAAAATATTTCGAGCAGCTTGTCTTTGTTTGGCGAATTCAGTTCGTGAGCTTTTTCATTCAGCAAACACAAATCGTATGCCACTGTCTCCAGAATGAACAAAACATTGTTTTTAACCGATTCATGTCCATAATATTTGAAATAAAAAGACAATTCCTCTGCCAGTTTCGGATCAAACTTAAGAGTCTCTTCTCCAATAAGCCTGTAGTGTTCCAGTGCTGTAAAGACCGTTCTGGGGTCTTTCTCCCTTATCCCTATCCTTAAAAATGTATTCATATACTGAAAAGCCATTTGAAGTGTACCGGAATCATTATTCTTCATGGCTTCGTAGGAGATCAGTTCAACATTCAACAGGATGCCGGATATTACATCCCGCATCGACTTTCTCCCCTGTTCAAAAAGCATTTCATAGAGTTTGAAAACTTTTGTCTCAAGAAATATCTTTTTGTTTTCTATCTTTTTCAATACATAAGGAGCGAAACTTGAAAAATCAGGATCCAGCAGCACAGAGCCACTGATATTGTCCCACCCTTCAGGAAGTCTGTCCTTCAGTTTAATGTAGAAGGATAAAACATTTTTGAGCGAATTTATGCAAAGAAGTGTACTCGCTCTGTCACCCGAAATAATGGAATTTATTGCAACATCACCGATAAAATTAATTTTTTCATTTACCAGTTGCTTTTCCTGCTCAATATATTTTTTCCCTTTTCTTCTGCTCTTCAACATCTTGTCCAGAATTTCCCTGACCTCGTTTTCAACATATAGAAGAAAATTATCAGGTCTCAGAAACTGGAACACATAATTAAAGTGAGGTATCACAACCACAAGACTTAAAATTATCAGCAACAAAGTTAGTGAAATCGAAAACGCAAAAGCAGCAGTTTCTGATGAATTAAGGGTATTTACTACAAGAACGGTCACAATTGCGGTTATAACATAGATAAAAAGGATGATTACATTTATCTTGTTTTCAAAAAAAAGTTCAAATATCTTGGATGAATATTTGTTGGCTGCCAGTTGTACGATGATCGCAAGGGCTGTAATCTCGATCGCCAAAACGCTCGTGACAACCTCCCCGAGTCCACCGAGTGTATTTGACAGAACATCTATCTGATTGTTGAACATGAACCCAAAAGGATTCAGCCCGAATTTGACAAGCAGGAAATCTACAAGACGCCCTATACCAAATATTGCAAAACTTACAGCAAAAAGAAGTGCAAATGGTTTGATCCAGGGAACTGATATTTTTTGAGGTCTTGTGTTTTCTGTTGTCATCTATTAAAAATTAAAATTTTCGTCTGCTAATCTAACAAAAACGAGTAAAAAAAGAGCCGGATTAACCGGCTCTCACAAAAAATTAACACTAAGTTTACTTCAAAAGCATCATTTTCATCGTTTTCGAGAACTTGTTGCCACCGGCTGCCTCTGCATTTATCGTGTAAATGTAAAGTCCGCTGTTCAGCTTTGTTGCATCAAAAACTACTGAATGGTTGCCTGCAGCTATGCTGCCATTAACGAGTGTCATAACTTCCTGGCCAATTGCATCAAAAACCTTAAGGGTTACTTTTGCTTCAACCGGAAGAGCGAAATTAATGGTTGTTGAGGGGTTAAATGGATTTGGATAGTTTTGACCAAGTCCAAATTCAACAGGCATATCAACATTTACTTCCACTTCACTGCTGTATTCAAAATGACCATTGAGATCAACCTGTTTCAATCTGTAAGTGTAGGTTGAGGCTGACAGACCCTTATCAACGAACGAATAACTGTTCGATTCAGTTGTTGTGCCTTTACCGGCTACAAATCCAACTTTTTCGAAAGAGCCGTTTGCTGATTTTCTTTCAACTTCAAAACCAAGATTATTGGTCTCTGTGGCAGTTGTCCAACCGAGCTCTGCGGAATTACCTTTCGCATTAACAGAGAATGAAGAAAGCTCAACAGGAACAGGGGCTGCTGTGATGAGAGTGAGTGTCCACCCTTTTACATGTCCTGTATCTGTGTTAGCGTCATCATATACTCTGAGAATCCAAGCACCCGCGGACTGTTTGTTAGCGAAGGTTGAAAGGAGACCCTCAGGTTTGAAAGTTCCGGTGAAGGGAGCAGTTCCCGCAGTGATGAGAGCTGTTGCTTCATCATCGAATATCGTACCAATGTAGTTATCACTCGACGAACCGTTATCAGTAGAAAGCTCGATCTCTGTGCCATCAGGAGCTTTTAAGTAAATGTCCAAATCAGCATCATAAGTATGCATTATGGTGTCAAGGCGAACAATAACTTTCACAATGTTAGCTTCCATCGCAGGAACGAGTACTGTATCAACTGCACTCTGAAGATCTCTGATGGCAACATATTTCTTCTTCGAATATACCGATGCATATATACCAACACCGGTCGGAGTTGAATTTCCGGGCTGGCTTGCATATCCACTGTCGTAAGCGACAACATTAAATACATGTATTCCGGTTGGTAACCCGTCAGCAACGCAACTGTTGACTGTCCCGTTAACTTTTCCGAGGCGAAGGTTTCCATTTGCCCAAACAACTGAAGAATCGACAACAATTGTATTTCCGTTGATGTTTGTTGTCGGTACAGTCCAGTTCACAGTCACCTGATTGTTTGCACCGGTCCAGTTCGCAACTACATTAGTCGGAGCTACTGGAGCAGGAGGTGGAATTGTTGCAAATGACCAGACACCACCGATTGTCGAATCGCTTGCATCGGAAACAACTATTCTCCAGTGATATGTGGTACCATATGCCAGAGATGAAGGATGCGTATAAGACGTATAAACCGCACCGGCTCTTACAATTGCTGAAGGATTCATCGTTACAACAGCATTCATGTCTGATGAGAAGTAGACTGTCGATTTAACAGTTCCGGCAGGGTTCGACCATGAAAGTGTTGGTGAACTAACCAAAGGAATGTTTGTTGCACCAATTGCAGGGACAGGGTTGCCGGGGAATCCAGGTCCTGTTGCAAGCAATGTATATGCAGCAAAAACATCAATAAGTCCTCTACCATAGTTATTGTCTTCACCGGCTGCTCCGAGATCCCGGGCAGTCTGATAGAGAGCCATTTTAATTTGATGACCGGTCAGGTTCGGGAAAGCTGATTTCAACAATGCAACAGCACCTGCGACATGCGGTGATGCCATTGATGTTCCGTCAAGACTCGAATAGGAATTGTCGCCACTTCCATATGAGGACCTGACACCGACACCTGGGGCTGATACTTCCGGTTTGATCAGAAGAGATCCTGATCCACCACAGGTCGAGGGACCGCGGCTTGAAAAGCTTGCAATTGGGTTTGTACTTCCACCGAGCCATGCTGCACCATCAATGGCTGCCATGGCAAATACATTCACATCATTTGTGTTTATGTTTTTTGGCATCGTGATAGTGGAAGGGTTTGGACCGCTGTTACCAGCCGAAAAACAGATTGCGATACCTGCTGCTTCGACGGCATTAAATAACTGTACAAATTCTCCGGCGCACTGATTAACCGTTGCCGGTTCGTACCAGCTATTATTAATTGAAGCCGGCATATCAGAAGTGGTGGCAGGATTTCCGTCAGGATCCATAGCCCACTGAAAAGCAGTTATGTGGTTTGTCACAGAATTGCCTGTACAAATGGTTTTGGCTGCCATCCACTGTGCATCGGGGGCTACACCAACTGTATCACCCGCTGCTGATCTTCCAACCATGGTGCCCATTGTGTGGGTGCCATGACCGTCACAATCAGATGGAGTTGTTGTACCGGCACCCGGATCGAGCCATGCCTGGTTCGCAGGTGCAAAATTGCCTCTCCATCTCGCAGCCAAGGCAACATGTGTGTGCCGGACACCGGTGTCTTCTCCCATTACTATGGTGCCCGCACCAGTAATACCCATCTGCCACAACAAATGTGCATTAATAATTTTTACTCCCGGCTCAACGGCTTCTTTTCCCTCGGATTCAGGTGCGTCCCTGAAATTAAGGGGCTTGTCGAGATAGGTCGGGACATCAAGGTCCATTGCTACCAGTTCCATGCTGCTGACAAGTTCCTCAAAAACCGATTTTTTGGCTTCGACAGCTATAGCGTTAATAATCCAGAATGGCTTAAATGTATAAACCGCCCGATCAACAGATTTCGATTCAAGATATTTGATCAGATTTCTTTGAGTGCCCGATGCTTTGTTCTGCAAAGCAGTTATTACGGTTTCGGCACGGTGGGAAGGGGTGGCTTTTTGTTTGTAAAGCTCTTCATCCAGCTTTAAAACATCAACCTGATCGCGAAGAAAGATTATTCCCTTCACATATTCATCGTTGCTGCTGTTTTGCAGTGCCCGGTTTAAACGGGTGGATACTTCGGGTTGCGAATACGCTGTCAGGAACAATCCCGACATAACCCAGAAAAACAGTAAGAGTTTTCTCACTATCGGCTCCATTGTTGTGTGATATATATTAGATGTGTAATGTTAAATTACAAAAAATTTTGGACTGTTACAACATAAATCAAATGGAATCTTTTTTGATTTTAAACATACATTTCGCATATTGCACAATCTTTTCACTAATTAATTGAGCACCAACTCATGCTTAGATTGAAGGCCCGCACCATGACCATCAGGGAGATGCTACAGTTGTTTGCGTTACTCTTTTTCCTTTCAACAGGGATACTTTCCCAGAAACAACCTGTTCCTCACGACGACTCAACCGCTACAGCTTTCCTGGCTAAGCTTGACTCAACGAGGATCGCTGATTCAGTTTACAGAGCGGAACTTGAGCAAGAGCTAATTAAGTTAAAGACCACAGACAATCTGAAAAAGCAGGAACTGCTCGACGAGTTGAAAACTCTCAAGGAAGCCGAAACCAAAAAACTGGAAATACTCAAAAAGCAGACAGACTCCCTCAAGCAGGTTAACAGGGGGTTTGCGGTAGCTCCATTTGGTGATACTATTTTTATCGTGTATGTAAAATATGGTTTACTTGGTGCTGAAGAAAGATCCAGGTTTAATTCTGACAGGATCAGGCAACTGGCTTCCGACTATTTCTTCGATCCCGACTCAGTAAAGATCGGTAAGGGGGAGACTGATTTGGGAATACTCTACAAGGAAATTGTGATATTAACTGTCACCGAAAGAGATGCCTTGTGGATGGGGATGTCGAAGACAGACCTTGCAAAACTGTATCGCTCCCGGATAATCGCATCAATTATGGCTTACAAGGATGCCACAAGTTTTAAGACACTTGCGCTAAAAACCGCACTTGCCCTTGCCATACTTTTCGCGCTGTACCTGGTTGTACGATTCCTGAACATGGGATTCCGTCTTTACAAATACAAAGTCTATTCTATCAGGAAGAAGTGGTTCAAGGGGATCAAGTTTAAGGATTATGAGTTGCTGTCGGCAAACAAGCAAATTGCGTACTTTATGTTCATTTCGAACATCCTGAGGCTTTTTCTTATCGTTCTGACAGTGTATCTCACTCTTCCGCTCGTGTTTTATCTTTTCCCATGGACAGAGAGCATTTCCGCTGATCTGATTGGATTCGTGATTGATCCCGTTAAGAAGATTATTGGCGCTCTCATCAGATATCTTCCAAACTTTTTTACGATCATAGTATTAGCCGTAACTTTTCGTTATATTCTTAAGGCAATCAGATATCTCTCCGGTGAGATAGAATCCGAAAACCTGAAAATACCCGGTTTTTATCCCGACTGGGCGAAGCCGACTTACAACATTATGAGGATTCTGGTTATTGCCTTCGCCATCATTGTCGTCTTTCCGTATTTGCCCGGATCTGATTCTCCCGTTTTTCAGGGTGTTTCGGTGTTTCTTGGCTTTCTTTTCACTTTGTCTTCAGCAGGGTCACTTTCCAACATTATCGCCGGCACGGTGCTTACATACATGAGAGCATTCCAAATTGGAGACTGGGTTAAGTCAGGTGATACCTTGGGTGTCATAGTTGAGAAGACACTACTCGTTACCAGGATGAAAACACGATACAATGAGATAATCACAATTCCAAATTCGACTTTAATGAATTCAAACACTGTGAATTACTCTGTAGAAGCAAGAACTGCCGGACTGATCTTAAGAACTGTAGTGACAATAGGTTACGAAGTTCCATGGAGAGTAACGCATGACCTCCTTATCGCTGCGGCAAACCGCACTGCGAGGATATTGAAACAGCCGAAACCGTTCGTTTTGCAGCTTAGTCTCGAAAATTTTTATCCAAGTTATGAGTTGAACTGTTTTACCTGTGATGCAAACGAGCAGGCGGTTATCTACTCAGAGCTTCACCAGAACATTCAAGACAGCTTCCATGAAGCCGGTATTGAGATACTGTCACCCCACTACATGGCACACAGGGATGGAAACACTGTTACAATTCCGGCAGGCTATTTACCACCTGATTATGAACATCCTGTCCATACTGTTAGAATTGAGAAAAAGGAGGAGAAAAAGTAGTCCTGATATGGAGAATTGGAAAAATGGTGTCGCACCTTAATTCGTGATCGCTGCTGCCGACTGCAATGGCGATGTGCTCACCGGTTTGAGTGTTATAGTAGTTTTTGAAGGCTTTGGCAAGGTCTGTTTAACTCACTCGAAAATCCGTTTGAAAGTGCCTGGTTTGTCCTCCTGAATATTTGATATTTTTAGCTTTTGTCACTATTTTTAAGCAGACCCCGTCTTAAATATTTCGTTACCTCTTGCCCGATTGAGAAAAAAATGTTAAATTTCGGACACAAATCACCTTTAATTCTGTTCAGCGAAATGGAAAAGGAGTCCACACACAAATGCATCTAAATTTTCCCATCTTTCACAATTCCGAAAGGAACCTCCCGGCTCTCTGCGCCCGGAGGTTTTTTATTATATGAACATCAAAGCAAAAATTCTCGATCAGGAAGCCCTCCAACGAGTCGTGACCCGTATGGCTCACGAAATTGTTGAGAAAAACAAAGGAACCGACAATCTCATTATTATGGGATTAAGAACCAGAGGAGAGTACCTCGCCACACGATTAAAAAACAAAATCTTCGAAATTGAGAAAGTTGAGGTCCCTCTCGGCATTCTCGATGTCACCCTCTACAGAGACGATTTCCGAACCAGACTTAAACAACCACAGGTTTCCGTTTCCAATATCACCTTCGATATTACCGAAAAAAACATTGTCCTCGTCGATGATGTACTCTACACCGGAAGAACCATCCGCTCGGCTCTCTGTGCCATCATGGATTTTGGAAGACCGGCCACCATAAAACTTTGTTGTCTCGTCGACCGGGGTCACCGCCAGCTTCCCATAAAAGCTGATATCATCGGAAAGAACATTCCCACTTCCATTAATGAGGAAGTGAGAGTAAAACTTGTTGAGCACGACGGCGAGGATGCCGTTTACCTTGTTGAAGCCGATAAATGAAAATTAAAAACGGACTAAAAAAATGCAACTGAAAATCAAACACCTCCTCGGGCTCGAAAATGTAAGCAGCTCTGATATCCAAACCATTCTGGATACCGCTGTTTCATTCAAGCAAGTGCTCGAGAGACCTATCAAAAAAGTCCCCACCCTGCAGGGGAAAACGATAGTTAATCTCTTCTATGAAAATTCCACCCGAACAAGAATCTCCTTTGAACTCGCTGAAAAAAGACTCTCTGCTGATTCCGTCAATTTTTCCGTGTCGGGTTCAAGTGTTTCGAAAGGCGAAACTTTCAAGGACACCGTAAGAAACATCGAGGCAATGAAAGTCGATATGATAGTCGTCAGGCACGCTTCTGCGGGAGTTCCACTCTATCTGACAAAAATAACCGACTCCGTCGTTATAAATGCGGGAGATGGCATCCATGAGCATCCTACTCAGGCGCTTTTGGACATGTACTCAATCAGAGAGAAACTTGGAAAACTTGAGGGACTGAAAGTATGTATAGTTGGCGACATTGCCCATTCCAGAGTTGCCTTGTCAAATATCTTCGGTCTGAAAGCGATGGGAGCAGATGTATCGGTCTGTGGTCCTGCAACACTCATCCCAAGAAACATCTCGGACCTTGGTGTAAAAGTGATTCACAACATCGACGATGCCATTCAGGAAAATGATGTTCTCAACATCCTGAGAATTCAGCTCGAAAGAAAAGCAAAAGCATCATTTCCTTCAACCCGTGAATATCACAAGTTCTACGGAATTACAAAGGAAAGGCTCGAAAAAAACAAAAAGGATGTCTTACTCCTCCACCCCGGACCGATCAACAGAGGTGTGGAAATATCTTCCGAAATGGCTGATGGAGAGCATCAGATAATTCTTGAACAGGTTACAAACGGGGTTGCCGTAAGAATGGCAATCCTCTATCTTCTTGGAACCAGACATGGCGAGGAAAACTAACATGCAAACATTATTAAAGAACCTTCGTATTATCGATCCGGAACTCGGGCTCGATCTCATCTCTGATATCCTGATAGATGACGGTGTAATCACGAAAATTGCTCCTGAAATTGGATTAAACGACTGGAATGTTGATATTCACGATTACTCCGGATGTGTTGCAGCTCCAGGGTTCATCGACATTCATGTTCATCTTCGTGAACCCGGAAGAGAGGATGAAGAAACTGTGGAAACAGGATGTGCAGGAGCTGCAGCCGGTGGTTTTACAGCAGTGGCATGCATGCCTAACACCGATCCGGCAATCGACTCCGCTGAAATAGTTGAATCCATTATATCAAAAGCCGCAAAAACTCCCGTTGATGTATTTCCGGTCGCTGCCGCAACAATGGGTCGCAAGGGTGAAAGCCTTTCTCCCGTGGGTGAGCTGAAAGAAGCAGGTGCTGTGGCTTTCTCTGATGATGGTGTTGCCATTAAAACAGCTTCAATTCTCAGAAAAGTAATGGAATATGCATCCATGTATGATCTTCCGGTCATCGAACACTGCGAAGACGAGTCACTTGCCGGTGGTTCTATGAATGAGGGATTAAATTCAACCCGTTTCGGGCTTACCGCGGTTCCGCCAATAGCCGAGGAACTGACAGTTGCGAGAGATATCATGATGGCAGAATACACAGGCGCAAAAGTCCACATAGCCCACATCTCTACAGCAAAGGCAGTTCAGCTTGTTCGGGAAGGAAAAGCCAAAGGAATAAAAGTAACGGCAGAGGTAACCCCCCACCACTTCATTCTCTCAGATGACTGCCTCGCAGATTACGATACCAATTTCAAAATGAATCCTCCCCTTCGAACAGCAGAAGATGTGACAGCAATGATTGAAGGTCTAAAGGACGGCACCATCGATTGTATAGCTTCTGACCATGCACCGCATTCAATTGAAGAAAAGGAAATGGAATTTGAGTATGCCCCGAACGGTATTCTTGGACTCGAAACCACTCTCAGTCTTTCACTTCACCACCTTTACCATACGGGTGTATTGTCATTAATTCAGGTTATCGAAAAGCTTTCGGTAAATCCGAGGAAACTGCTGAATATCCCGGTTCCTGCAATTAAAGAAGGCGAAAAGGCAAATTTGACGATATTTAATCCGGATACTGAAAGAACGGTTAAAGTATCAAGATTCAAATCGAAATCGAAGAACTCCCCTTTCAATGGTTATGTCTTAAAAGGAAGCCCGGTGGCGATTTTCAACAAAGGAAAACTGATCACTTCTGAATAAATTCTTTACGGGGAGACTGATTTATGCTGTCTCCCCCTCCTCTTGTGCAATAATTCTCCTCTTTTTTATACATCTGTTCAATTTTGTAAACAACCAACTGACTCAATCCCCTTTAATACCGCCTGAAAAAGCAATTATCGTTTTGGCACGGTTGTTGTTCCATAAGTGCAGAAACATTTTAACAAGAGGTGATACCATGAAAAAGACTGGTTTAATTTTAGCAATAGCAACAACAATCCTGCTTCTCTCGGGATGCAGATTCAGAAACGATTTCTTTAACGATCCATATTATGACGATCGTGCTCCATCGGTTCCAAAAAATGTTGAAGTTCTCAATGGTGACGGCGTTGCTACTGTCATCTGGGATCACAGCCCGGAATCAGATGTCAAAGGTTACAGAGTCTACTCTTCCTCCAGCTTCAGCGGTCGATACGAATATATCGCAACTGTTTATGGGAATCAGTATGACGATTATGGAGTAAGGAATGGTGACAAATATTTTTACGCTGTTACTGCATACGATATAAACGGGAATGAATCAGACTTGAGCTACGAATATGCCTACGCGGTACCAAGACCCGAAGGTTTTGGAAAAATGCTGAATGAAGCAAATGCTTTCCCTGCATCTTCAGGATATGACTTCTCCGGATACAGAACTGTAGCATGGAACGCTCAGGATGCAGACTTCTTCTTCGAAAAGGTAAACGGGGTTTATTATCTATCGGTCTACGATGACACAGACATCAAAGACATGGGAACAACAAATAACATCTACGATATCGAATTCGCCCCTTCATCCGGGTGGGCTCCTGACAAAACCGCAAAAGTGTACGCAGGCAGAACATATGTCTTCTGGTTATGGGATAACAAATATGCAAAGATCAGAGTAAAATCGATATCAGTAGACAGAATAGTATTCGACTGGGCTTATCAGACAGTAGAAGGCGAACCGCAACTGAAGCCATCAGTAATAAAAGGCAAAAGACCAATCGCAAGGGTTCAATAATTAAACTTAACTCCTTACACGGAGACTGAAATGAAAACTCTAACTCAATCCTTAATTCTTCTGACGCTCCTGACCTTCGGGTTGGGAGCTCAGGTTTATAACTTCGACAACAATAAAGCCGGGCAGAAGTTTCCAAACCCGCAAGGAGTCCTGCAGGAGATCGAATCCGGTATCAATAAAGGCGATGCATCACTCTTCACAAAATATTTATCCGAGAATTCCTACATAAATCTTCCAAATGGCGTTTCAGGCTATTTTAGCAGCAACCAATCTTTTTATATTTTGAAAGACTTTTTTAAAACTTTTGTTCCTGTTTCCTTTTCATTCACTGAAACAGGTAACAGCAGAAACCCCGTGGCTACGGGAAGGTTGAAATTCGATCAAAATGGAAAGAGAGATAGTGCTACTGTTTATATCGCCTTGTCGTTTGAAGGTAACTCTTGGAGGATAACTCAACTTTCCGTCAATTAACCGGTGCCGGAATTCATGGTATCTTTTTCAGATTCCGGAAGACAGTATTAATTGCTGCTTCCGGAGTCCTTTTTTTAATACTTCTTCTTTTTTATCACTCCGAAAACACAGACTTCTCCGGCAATAAAGCTGTCGACCAAAAAGTTAAAGATTCATTTCTTGAAGCCTTTCACAATGAATACAAAACACTGGAGAATTACCACAGCAACCTGATTAAAAAAATTTCGCTGAAAGGCATAAATGCCTTCACAACTGATGAAAGCCGGAATAAATCCAACTCTGCATTTTTTTCTTTGGATGGCAGGTTTGTCGCAGGATTCTCTCTCCTCTCTCAACTTGACAAGGAACAATTTCTTAAGTTAAAAAAAGAGAGATCCCTCATCCTCTTAAATTCCTTAAGGGCTGACCTGGCGTTATCATCCGAAATAAATTTTCAGGGATCGCGTTACATTCTGGTTTCTGTCACATTACTCGACAAATTTTATTCTCTCAAGAATCAGTACGATGATCCGGATAATTTCTTCACAAGTTTTGAAAAGAAAACAGGAACAACCGTTTCGATCACAGGTTCCGGGGGTAAAAATATTCTTCAGCTTACATCACCAGATGGAAGAGCGCTGGCTGAAGTTGCGCTTGAAAATTCTGATTCGAGCCGCATTAAATCATCCGTGTCCCTGACAGTAATCAGAATAATTCTTTTTGTGGCTTCAATGCTTCTACTGTTTCATGCCTGTTATCTCTTTATTACAGGAGCGAAAAGTAAATTCAAAACCGGCTCGGAGACCATGAAACCGGGATATTCATTTCCCGGATTGCTTTTCACATTTGTTGTTGTTTTGTCTCTAAGAATATTTCTCCTGAACTTCGATGCCGGAATTCTGCTCGGGCTCAAAGATTTTGACAACCCAGCAAACTATTCATCTCCTTTTGGTTTTGGTGTCGCAGGTTCTCCAGTTAATCTTCTGATCACTTCATTTTTAGGGACAATTTTTACCGCCACACTCCTTTCTGCTGCGGTTCGAAACAACAGGAAACAAAGTAACAAAGCGTCTATACTGGCAATAAAGGCAGTTATATCAATATTCCTTTCAGTTCTCCTCATGAGAGGATTCGCCGCAGTTCAGCGAAGCATTGTATATGACAGCTCCCTTCGCTACTTTCTGGGTGACTCGATTCTGCCGGGAAAAGATGCTATACTCATGAACATCAGTATTCTGATGGCATCTTTTACTCTCATTTCTCTGACTGTAATGTTCATTGCTTCAGCGATAAATTCCCTTCATCTGTCACTTAACAGATTGAAATTCGCATCAAAGCGTACCATTCTTTTGCCGGTACTCAAGGTAATTGCAGTTGTTGTTTCTATTCTCCCCGGACTGCTTTATTTTGCGGTGTTCGAAAAGGAGATGATCCTGCCACTCCCGGCGCTTCTTATTTCCCTGCTGTTGCTGGTTGCAGTCTATTTTGTCCTCGAAAAACAAAACGCTCTGGTATCCGCTTTTATTGTCATCGCATTGATATCCTCCACCTCCTCCATAATTTTATTGAGCAAGTTCAACGAAGACCTTGAAAAGGATTCACTGAAGAAAATTGCGTTGGAGATCAACAGACCCACTGACACTTTTATGCGATTTTTAGTACAGCAATCCCTTTCCGTTGTCTTGCGAATGAATGTATCACCTCAAGACAATGAGGCAACCCTGACGGGAATGGCTTTTAGAGTCTGGTCGGGCAGCATTCTAAATGGCGAAGTGTACCCGTGCAAAATCTCAATCTATAAGGGAGCCACACAAAAAGATATTTTCTCTCCCTTCGGAATTCCCTCACTCAACGAATTTAATGACGCACCGGATACTTCCCTGACAGATATTGCCATTCGGGACTCATCTGTAAGCGAAGGAAAACTGATTACGGGCGCCATTCCTTTCGCAGAAAGCGATTCCACAAAATATTTTGCCGTCGTAACAATATTGAAACGGGATTTCCATGTACCGGGTGCCGGAATCCCCCTCTTTATGCGTCCTGAAACCAATCCTGTAAATGATATCATCGATCTGAGGCGCATGTCAATTTTCAAATTCGTGAACGATACCCCGATCGGAAGTTTTGGAGCTGTGCAAATCCCGGACAAAGAAATAGTAAAAATCAGGGACAAATATAAATCCGGAAGAGTCGAGGAACTTTACCGGACAACCATCTCCGGACAGGAAGCGAGCATCTTTTATTTGCTCTCAAATCAGGGGGAAGTCAACAGTCTCACAGTGTTGATACTTAAGGATAAAGACCCTGTAAGAATTCTCTTCAATTTCTTTAAATTGTTCTTTCTTCACTCACTTTTTATCCTACTGCTTTTGTTTGTCGTCGCGATGGTGAGATTCAGGAAGATTTACGAACTTTTCTTCAGGTTCAGATTTCAGTTGACAGTCAGCTTTATGATTATGTCGGCAATTCCAATTTTAGCTCTCGCCCTGTTTAACCGGGATAATCAGGCTTCTGTTGATGAAAAAAACAGATATTTCGCACTGAAATCAAGAGCTGAAAAAGTTAAACAGATCGTGCAAACCCTTGAACCCGGCAGTACAACTCTTAACCTGACGGGCATCCCCTCCTCCATTTACAGAGACGGGAAATTATTTTTTATATCTCCCAATGAGGCGAAAGCACCGTTCATCCCCGGATATCTGCAGTTACCGGCAACCTCCCCGGGACTGGTTCCTGTCGAGGACTTTTTCCTCACACAGCACTTTGACAGATACAAATATTTCTCATTTTCCCACTCCTGGCTAAATAACGGGAAGATTTATACCGTTCTTGTGAACGATATCTCAGACAGAGACGAACAGTCACTTACTCTCCTTGAATTTGATGTTTTTCTCTTTGGAGTTTACTCCCTCGCAATCATTCTGACCTCCATTCTTGCTACTTTCATTTCGGGAAGAATTTCCTCTCCCCTTTTGAAACTGACGAAAGCCACCAATTCTGTTGCCTTGGGAAATTTTGATTATGACATTTCCTCAGGTAATAAAGGTGAAATTGGCGAGTTGATCAGGGGATTTCGCTATATGACTGATGAATTGAAAAAAAATCAGGATGAAATAGCACTCCTCGAGCGGGAAGCTGCCTGGAAGGAGATGGCAAAGCAGGTTGCACATGAAGTAAAAAATCCCCTCACGCCTATGAAATTGAGCGTGCAGCACTTGCTTTCTGCCTATAAGGATGGTGCACCAAATCTGCCCGAACTCACAGAAAAAATTCTGGTTTCCATTCTCAAACAGATAGAAATACTCAACCAGACGGCATCCGAGTTTTCGCGTTTCGCAAAAATGCCCGGTTTTCAACCGCATCCGGTAAATATTTCCTCGCTTATTCTGGAAATAAAAGATCTGTACACAGGCTCTCCGTTAAGATTTGAATTTCGAAGTGAACTCGAGAATGCCTTTATCCTGGGTGACGAATCATACTTCAAAAGATCAATGATTAACCTGACTAAAAATGCGATCCAGGCAGGAGCTTCCTCAGTTACGGTCAAGCTGATTCAAATCGAAAACGAATATGAATTGACTGTTCTGGATAACGGAAAAGGTATCACCGAAGAAACAGCTTCCAAAATTTTTGAGATCAATTTTACCACAAAAGTAACAGGCACCGGACTGGGACTAAAACTGACCCGTAGGTTTGTGGAATCAGTCGGTGGATCAATCGAACTCCTGAAAAGTGATGAAGGTACCCTTTTCAAGATGAAATTCCCCGTTTTTAAGGAGAAACATGATTGACGAATTCTTTATTTTTTATACCGGCATACAATATTTCGAATTTGCTTCGTAAATTTGGCTCTGACATTCTGACATAAATCAACCTATACTAAAACTGACCGCAGAGGATAAACAGATGGCAAAACTCACTCCAAAACAACAGCAGGCTTCAGGTCTTTCCAATCATATTCTGGTCACAGCCAATGCCGGTTCCGGTAAAACGAAAGTACTCTCCGGAAGATATATTGATGCACTCCTGAACAAAAACATCAGAGTAAACGAAATAGCAGCCATTTCATTTACGGATAAGGCCGCCTCGGAACTTTATTCCAAGATCAGAGAACAACTGGTAGAAAAATACAACGATTCCAAAGACGACAATGAGAAAATCAAATTAAACGGGTTGATCAAAGACCTGGTTAATTCCAATATTTCAACTTTCCACTCATTCTGCTCAAGTCTCCTTAAAGAATATCCTCTGGAAGTAGGTCTCGATCCATCATTCAAACTTCTCGATGATCAATCATCCGACAATCTGATAAAAGAAACTACAGACGAAATAATTTCCCGGTCTCTCGCAGATGAAGAGCTCAGTCCCGGAATCAAAAAACTCATCAGACTTCTAAGAGGGACCTCCGGATTCAAATCGGCATTAAGAAAGATGGTTAAGGAAAGAAAAAGGGTGGAATCATGGCTCGATGGATTGGACGGGGAAATTTCATCAAAAGCAATATTTAAAAGATCAGTTGAAACCATTAACAATTATATAGCTGTTCTCTTCCCCACTCTTGACAAAATGGTTGGGGATATTAGCTACATTAACGACATCGTAGCTTCCAAAGGAAAGAATGATGTTGCGAATACAATTTCTGATTTGCTTTCGCAATTTCATGCAACGACAGATAATATTGTGAAATTTGAGACTATTACACAGATTTTGAATATTTTTATTGGGGATAAGGGCAATATCAAATTTCAGGGTTACTTAAATAAAAATTTGAAATCACTTGCGGATCCCGAAAAACTCGCTGCGATACAAGATAACTGCCGCTATTTTTGGAATCTTTTCGGATTAAAGAATAAAATCCCTTTTGAAAAAAGCTATCCTCACCTCACGATTTATTCCGAGTATTCGTTTCTTTTTATCAGGTTTTACAAAATTACTCTCGAACTTCTGAACAAAAAGAAAAAAGATCTGAATGCAATTGACTTTGAGGATTTGTTGATTCTCACATCGGAACTTTTGAGAAAAGATTCGGTGAGAAAAGCCATACAAGGCAGGTATAAATTCATGATGATTGATGAGTACCAGGATACCAACGATCTTCAGTTCGATATCTTTATTCCTCTGTTGGGAGACCTCTCTACCGGGAACCTCTATGTAGTTGGCGATAAAAAACAGAGCATCTATGGTTTCAGGGATGCGGATCTCACTGTATTTGACAGGACAAAAGAGAAAATCGTATCAAACTCCGGTGAATCGGTAGTATTGGAACACACCTTTAGACTGACAAGAGAATTAACAGCTTTCGTGAACAAAATATTCCCCCGTGTTTTCTTCGACAGAAATGAAAGGCTGGACGGAACAGCAGAACAGTTTACAAAAAAAAGAAAGCTTCTTAATGCGGTTGACTATGATCAGACTGTATTTTTTGATCTGAATAAAGACTACAAGGAGAGCGAGATTACTCTGCTTCTAACCGACATGTCAAAGAACAGCTGTATATCAACCGATGATGGCGGTCAAACCAACCCCGCTTCATCCGGTAAAAATAATAGCGTGAACATCAAACAGACCCGTCAGGCAGAAGCCCGCATGCTTGCGGCACATCTTTCAAAACATTTTGCTCATATTTCCGAATTGAACAAAAGCCTTAAGGAGAAGCTGACAGTCGCGATACTTGCACGAAAGTCGAGTTATTTTGAGTTTCTGGAGGAGGCGCTGACAGAGGCGGGAGTGCCATATGAATTGATGGGAGGTAAAAAGTTCTATCAACAGAAAGTGGTCGAGGATATTTCGATGATCTTCAACTTCCTGACGGATCCCGGGAATGATTTCAATCTCTATTCTTTGTTACGAAGTCCCTTCTTCTCAATTTCCGATGAAGATATTCTTTTTATCTCTCAATCTGAAGGAAATACTGCTTTTGAAAAGCTTGGATTCATTAAAAGAGAGACAAACAACAGGTTAACCGTTGCTCATGATACACTGACCTCTCTTCTTGAATTCTCTCAGGGATCAAAACCGCATAAAATCATTGATCATGTATTGTCAAATACTCCCTATCTCGCAATTATAAGTAAAAGACCAAACGGCAACCAGATTCTGGCAAATATAAACAAACTTCTTTCTCAGGCAGTCGAGTTCGAGAACAGTTCATTTAATTCCATCTACGACTACAAATCGATACTTCAAAGACTGATGAAAGAGATAGAGAAAGAAAGTCAGGCTCCCCTTTCCGGTGAGATCGATACAGTCAAGATCATGACAATCCATCAGTCGAAGGGTCTTGAATTTAACTCTGTTTATATTTTTGGATGTGCCGAATCTGCTCTGCTGGAAGGCAGTTGGAACAAGTCACCGGTATCCATTCATAAGGACCTCGGTTTGAAATTTAAGATATCCGAGTCGGATGATATCTTTAACGATAATATTTCTCATCTTCACGACAAACTCACTGATCTGATTGACAAGCAGGTTGACATCGAAGAGTTGAAGCGCGTGTTTTATGTGGCTGTCACCCGGGCAGCCAATAATCTATTTCTATCTGTTTCAATGAAGGATGATAAAGTTGTCGAAAACAGTTTTCTCCAAATGCTGTTGAAGGGATTGGATATTCCCTTCCCCCCCAGCGAGGATTTTGACCTGGAAGCAGGTACGCTGACAACGGCAAGAAATGGTGAAGATGGACAGATCGTGAGCAGTGACGAGCAAATAACTTTGAGAATAAAGGTTTGTTCCGACCTTGCCCCGAAAACCGTCCATATGAAACCGGGAATTTCAGCGCACCCTGCGCATGAGTTTTCTGTGCACCCCAATAAATTGGAGAAAAAACTTTCCAACGAAATAATCACAGCAACCAAATTCCTGTCGTTTTCGCAATGCCCTTTCAAATATTATCTTAGCTACATCTCAGGTATCACCGGGATTCCGGGTTTAGCGAATTTTATTGCAGAAGACACAGACCCCGAAGTAGTGGAAGAAGACCTTTTACAGGATATTGTGCTCGATAATACCGAAAATGGAGCCGTAAAATCGGGTGAAATAAATTTGGGTGCCGCCGTCGGTACTATCGTCCATGAAGTCCTGTCGAAAACAGGTAAACCGGAACTGAATAAGGATTTGGTTTCATCTGTTGTCAATCAATTCCTGAGCGATAATCCTGAATTTTCGGCAGAAAAAGAAGCTCTAAAGAAAATTACATCAGATAAACTGGAGAATTTTTTCAAAAACAGTGTTGCATCTGAAATATTTTATCAAACGAATTTCGATAATGAACGGGAAATTTTTGTTCAAGTCGACGATTTTTATTTAGTGGGTGTTATCGATAAGTTGATTATTTTAGATAACAAAATTGTAATAATTGATTATAAGACCGATAAAAATCCCGATGCTTCTCTTGCAAGATATGTCGATCAGTTAAAATATTATGCCTTTTTATGCTCAAGGATATTCCCTGAAGTGGAGCTTTTTGAACTTCGCCTGATTTTCCTTGGCAATCCAGAATTTTTCGATCCGCTGACCGTTAATAAAAATGAGATCAACATAACCGGGAAAAGGATTCGGGAATTTGTCGGGACTCTCAGGACGGCAATAAATTCAAACGGATTTCAAAAAAATACAAGTCATTGCCCTGACTGCAGGTTCAGTTTTAATTCAGAGAAATGCTTTGTCTGATATTCACTTATTTTACCGGTTAAAGAAATGAATAAATTTGCCATATCAAAACCAGTTGTTGTAATTATTCTTGGATCACTCTTCCTGTCTTTCACAGGTTGCACTACGGTCAATCAGATTTCAGAAACATCCTGTTCACTTTATGAAATGCCACCCGATTTGACAGACACCGCCATAAATGATTCTGTGATCAAATTCTACTCTGCGGCTTTGAAGGGAAAAGTTTTTTATCTCGACCCCGGACACGGTGGCAGCGACAGAAAAAATAAAAGTCCAAATGGACTGGTTACAGAGGCTGATATAAATTTGAGGGTCGCACTCTACCTGCGGGATTTTCTAACTCGTGCGGGAGCAAAGGTTCTGATGTCCCGGGATACCGACAAAACGGTGGAACTGAAAGAGAGAAGCAGACTGGCGAATGAATCCGATGCCGGTTTTTTCATCTCAATACATCATAATGCACCCGGTAAACCAACAGATTCACATATCAACTACTCTTCCACTTACTATCACGCTACGGAAGATGATTATGAACATGATCCATCAAACAGGGATTTGGCAAAGTATATAAATCGTGATCTGGCTTTCAATACAGGTCGTCCACCAGGACTGGCATCCTTTGACGGTACAGTTTCAGATTACCTCATTTATCCCGGTGACGGATTTTCAGTATTAAGAAATACTAATATTCCGGCTGTTCTTGTTGAATGCTCCTTTTTCACCAACCTGAATGAAGAGATTAGGCTGTCAGACTCCCTCTACAACAAACTTGAGGCATGGGGAATCTTCAAAGGTACCGGGAAATATTTCAGAGCTGCGGTTCCACAGCTTTCCTTGAAAACGAAGCAAATTGTAAAGAGCAGGCTCGAACTAAAGGTGGACATCGCTTCAAAACAGGAAATACGGTCGCATCAAATAAAAGTGTTTAAAAACAAGGAACTCCTCCCCGAAAAGCTTTTTACTGTTTCCAATAATCTTCTGACCATCGATTTAGGTGATTCCTGGAAAAAAGAGACTGTTGTAAAGGTGATTGTTACCAATAAATCAGGTTTGAGCAATTTACCTTTCGTTATCACACTCACACCTGAAGTAAACTAACAAGGAGAATGTAGATGCTCAATTACATCTGGGCTGTACTGATATTTCTCGGTTTCATTTCCGCAGTATTCTATGATTTGAGCGATTCCGCCACTTCAAAATATCGAAATGGCACTGAAATTACCACCGTCTCAAAAATTGTCACTTCTTCTGAGGGTGTAAAAACCGTTGAAGTGATGCTCGATTCCACTTCCCTTTCCAAACATTTTGGTGTTCCGGTCTCGGGAGTCATTAAAAGTGAAATCCCGCTCGAAAAACTGAAGTCAGTACCGGAGGCAAGCATCACATTCAAGATTACAGAGGATGCCGGTTCGATCATCAAGGAGATTGCAAAAGCGTCGGGAAAAGAGAATGACTTAACTGCAACGATTTCTCTGAAAACGGAAGAAAAAACGAGTGTAAAAAGTGCTCTGGTTTTGGAATCTGTTTCTTTGAAAAAGATAAAAGAGGTCACAAATTCAGCGATAAGTTACGCCGGAACAGCTGTAGAGATTGCACTAGGTCTCGTTGGAATAATGGCAATGTGGCTCGGGATCATGAAAATTGCCGAAGCAGCAGGAATCATCAATTACATTGCAATTGCGATGAAACCTGTTACTAAAAGGCTTTTCCCTGATGTCCCGCATGATCATCCTGCAATTGGATCAATCATTATGAATATTTCGGCTAATTTTCTGGGTCTCTCCAATGCAGCGACTCCATTCGGTTTAAAGGCAATGGAGGAGCTGGATAAATTAAATCCGGAAAAAGGAACTGCAACCAACGCAATGTGTACTTTTCTGGCAATTAACACTGCAGGAATGACTCTAATACCTGCCACGGCAATAGCTGTAAGAGCAGCCGCAGGGTCTACTCAGCCTGCAGTAATCATCGGAACCTCACTCTTTGCATCTGCATGTGCCACCACAGCCGGACTTATAGCGGTTAAAACTCTCGAAAAGTTCTCTGCTGACCGGAAAGAAGGTGTTGAGTTTCTGAAAAAAGTTGCTAAAAAAGCAATTTTTATCCTTCCTGTCCTGGCTGTTCTAATCTATCTTTTTACTTCAAATGTAATTTCACTCCCTTCGACCGGTTTCGACACTGCAATTTTGAAAGGAATCATTGATACATTTTCAGCCTTGGCGATTCCATTGATCATTTTTACTTTCGTTCTTATCGGTATTCTGAAAAAAGTAAAGGTTTATGAGACTTTTATTGAGGGTGCCAAGGAGGGATTTGGAGTAGCACTTAAGATTATCCCCTATCTTGTAGCCATGCTTGTTGCAATCGGAATTTTTAGAGCGAGCGGTGGAATGGATCTTCTTGTTTGGGTGCTTACTCCTGTTACGAGTCTCGTCGGAATGCCTGCAGAAGCACTTCCAATGGCGCTGATGAGACCACTGTCAGGAAGCGGATCCATCGCAATAATGACCGAAATAATCAAGACACACGGTCCCGATTCCATTCTTGGACTGATGGTATCCACCTTCTTCGGAAGTACAGAAACCACTTTTTATGTATTGGCGGTTTATTTCGGTTCGGTAAGTGTAAAAAGAACCCGGCATGCACTCCCTGCAGGACTTATTGCTGATGTTACCGGTCTTCTTATGGCAGTATTTATTGTAAGACTTTTATTTGGTTGATAAAAGAATAAAAAAAGAGGCTGCCCCGGTTGAGGCAGCCTCTTCGTAATTTCAAAAGTAATGTTATTACTTGATTATTCTAAATTCAACTCTTCTGTTGAGGGCTCTTCCTTCTTTGGTAGAGTTGTCTGCAACAGGGTTAGTGTCAGCAACACCTTTGATGGTCATTCTTGAAGCTTCCACACCTTTTGATACAAGGTAATCTTTCACATTCTGAGCACGCTTTACTGAAAGCGGGTTGTTACCTTTAAGGTCGCCTTTGCTGTCAGTGTTTCCGATTATCTCAACATTGACTTTTTTGTTGGCAATCAGTTGAGCGGCATTCTGTGCAAGAATTGCAAAATTTTCGGATTTGATTTCTGCGGAACCGGAATCGAAGTTGATACCAACCAGCACGATTTCATGATCGATAGCATCAGGTTTAGTGCTCTCAGGCTTGTTTTTCTTGATCATGTCCTCAATCTTCTTGTAGTCGATCTCGGGTGCAGGAGGAGGAGTCACTTTTGCATCATTAATCATTTTTTCGATTTTTTTGTAGTCGATCTCATTGGAAACGCCTTTTGGTAAATCGCAGATTTTCGTTTCTTTACCTCTCGAGAAATAATACATGATACCAAGATCGAGTGTAGTGTAACTGTCCAAAGTTCCACCGAAAAGTCCACCATTTGGTCCCATCAATCCGTCAAATTTATCGGTCGACAATGTATGATGACCAAGCTCAAGAAATGTAGAAAAATCCTTTGAGACAGGAAGATTTACACCTAAATTAACTGTCAGAGCAATCTCATTCAAGCTGGTTTTATCTGAAACGAATCTCACAGGATTAGTAACTTTGTAGGCTGTGACAGCAAATCCGGCACCACCGTAGACTTTTATGAAGTCGGTGCAAGGGTTGAAGGTCATCAGATAATTAATCCCAAAAGTAACGGCATCGGTAGAGGGACCGTTCACAACACCCAACGGAGCACCTTTGGAAGTGAACTTGAGATAACTCAATTTTACTCTGAATGCATTATATGCATCGAACTCACGCGTTAAGGAGAGTCCTGCCCCAAGGTCAAGATCTTCACCATATGTGTCTCCAAACATTCTTGGTGAAGTTGCAGACAGACCAACTGCCCATCCGTTTTCATATGTCTGTGCGTATCCAAGTGATGCAAACATCAAGAGGATAACAACTAAAAATTTTCTCACAACAACTCCTTGTCATTATCTTTAATAAAAAACTCTCGTGCCTGAAGCGTGATAAACCAGACAAACTGCACGGGAAGTTTCAGCCACAAAAAATATTCAAGAACAAATATAACCGTAAAAACTTAGAAAAACTAATAATACTTACAAACTGATATTTCTGAAAATCAGTTCAAAACCTTGAATTCGACTCTTCTGTTCATCGCTCTTCCCTCTGCAGTACCATTATCAGCAACAGGGACGGTGGAGCCATAACCTCTCGCTGTTAGTCTGGAAGCTTCCACACCTTTTTCGATCAGATAAGATCTCACAGATTCAGCTCTGTTTTGCGAAAGTGATAAATTACTGTTATCGTCACCCACAGCGTCGGTGTGACCTCCAATTTCTATTAGAAGACCTGGATTTGCGAGCAGTATCTGTGCAGCATGGTTGAGAATCGGATATGATTCGGGACGAAGTTTAGCCGAACTGAAGTCGAAATTCACACCGTACAATACCCAGCTCTGTGTCTGATCCTTGCCGGAGTACTGCTTGATAATATCTTCTATCTTATTGTAGTCAATTGGATCGGTCTGATATTTCTTTACAATTTCCTCGATTTTGGCATAATCCACCGGCTCATATTTGGTATCATTTTTGCCGGGGTCATCCTTCTTGGGGTCTTTGTCCTTATCTTTTTGCTCAATAATTCCGCCGTAAAGCAATGGTGCATCAGCCTTGTCACCCCTGTCGAGATACATGTTCAGACCTAATGAGAATGTCATGTAACTGTCGTAAGGACCACCAAGGAAACCACCCACGGGTGAACTCATGTTAATCAGTCCATCCAAACGGTCATGAGACACTGTCATGTAACCAACCTCAGTGGTAATTGAATAACCTTCTGAGAAAAGTTTCCAGTCTGCTCCCAGAATAAGGTTAAATCCATAATCAAACTGCCATGCGCCGTCTTTAATTGAAGTGCTTGCCGGTTTGTTTACCGAATACATGTAAGCACTTCCTCCCATACCGATGTAGGGAGAGACAGGCTCGTTCGGAATAAATTTATAAAGGATATCCACCTGGCCGTTCACCATGTCCGTGCTTTGTCCTTTGTTGGATCCGGGCATGTGAATATATGAAGGCTTCAAACGAATTGTGACATACTCGTTGAACTTCTTGGAAATTTCAACATATCCGCCGTATCCGAATTCCTGTCCAAGTTCATCGGTACCTGCGAATCTGGGATACGCAAAACCAAAACCAAACAGCCAACTATTTTTATAGACGGGATATCTCTCCACCATCGGAGCGGTCTTATCTTTCGGATCAGCTCCCGCAAAATATTTACTCTTGGGACCAAATCCAAAGTTATACAACACTCCGAGACCAAAATTCATGTACGAATCTCTTCTGCCACCCAGCATACCGCCAATCAGACCGTTAGTGCCGTCAAGTCTGTCGTTTGTGACTGAATGGTAGGAAATTTCTGCATTTAAATCCCAGTTTTTGCCAAGCAAATCCTTGAAAACAAGTCCAAATCCAAGATCTGTAGTATAATCGAGCACTCCCTCATCTTTACCGTCGGTTGCGTTCTTTATCTGCTGCAGAAATCCGGAAAACCCAAGGGTTAAGTATGGAGTAACTGCGTAACCCGGGATGAAGTAATAGTTGAGTGCGAATCCGGTACCAATCAGGTCAGAAGTACTTTTCTTGGTAGATTGGGATTCAAGATGAGTATAAAATGGTTTGAGTCTTAACCCGGCATGCTCGGAAAGATCAAGCTGAATGCTCAGTCCACCGCCAAAGTTAAACTCTTTACCACCGGCATCCGTGCCTATCAGTCTTGGATACATCGCACCAAAACCAAAACGCCATTGGTCGGTATAGACCTGTCCGTATGACTCAAGGGTTATCGAGACAAGAATAATTGTTGTAAGTAGCAGAAGTTTCTTCATACCGGGTGCTTTCCTATTTTTAGCAATTATGCATTGCAATCTAATAAAAAATAAACCTTACACAAACAATTTTCGTCACCATCCCGATTTTTTTTAAACATAAGTCCAATTATTTTATACAATTACTAAATTTACTTAAAAAATTGCATCATATCGGATGTCTGACTCCGCATAACTTCGCTGTTTTTTTATTTCTCGATTTTTCAATATATTTGCGTTCTGTTTTTCGGGGTGTAGCGCAGCCCGGTTAGCGCGCGTCGTTCGGGACGACGAGGTCGAGAGTTCAAATCCCTCCACCCCGACCAAATAAATAATAGATGGAATTATGGCATCAAATCATTCATTCGATATAGTTTCAGAAGTGGACTTTCAGGAAGTTGACAACGCAGTCAATCAGGCACTCAAAGAAATCATCCAAAGATATGACCTGAAAGAGTCTCACACCACCATTGAACTTTCAAAAAAAGACAAGAGTATTACCATCCATACAAAGGATGACTACTCTCTCAGCCAGAGTATAGATATTCTTCAGACAAAGTTCATACGGAGAGGAATGTCGATCAAGGTATTAAAAATGAATGAAGCCGAACCTGCTGCTGCGGGAACTCTCAGGCAGAAAATCGACCTTAGAAGTGGTATCTCAAAGGATGACGCAAAAGAGATCACGAAGCTTATAAAAGATTCAAAACTTAAGGTAAATGCTCAGATCCAGGATGAGCAGGTGAGGGTTACAGGATCGAAGATTGATGATTTACAGGCTGTTCAGCAACTCGTGAAAGAGAAGGATTTCCCTTTCCCCGTCCAGTTCGTCAACTACAAATAAAAAATAATAACTTATAAGTCATAACTGATAAGTAAAAACCTACCGTCTTCCACTGAAGAAATTATCAGATTTTTCAAGTTTAAGGTCCTGCAATTGCGGGGCTTTAACCTTTATTTCAAATCTGTAGCCTGTATAAGTACCGACAGGATTCCACACAAAATTCATGATCCAACAATGGAGATCCCTGCTCACGACTATTTGCGGTGCTGCGAACTCCTTGTTTTCAAAATCATAACTTCCCCCAAGCGTAAATTTCCAGAATTTGGTCAGGTTGAAATTTAAATCTGCCCGGAGGGTCGTGTATTTTAAGATCTGAACGGGTGTAACCCTGTTCTCGTTGTAATTAAATGACAGATTCAACGACCACGGGATGGAGAAATCGGGGTCAACTTCCGCAAAAAGTCCCTGATAATTCCTGTTCTGATAAAAAACTTTTTGCTCCACATTAACAGAATCTTTTTTTGTCCCGTCAGCAATCCTTTCTCCCGTGAGAGTGGCTGAGGCTGAAAAATTAAAGTTTCGCAACTGCAGCAACCCCTGCCCCTCGGCTATGAGAAATTTATTAATTTCCCTGCCGTTTGCATCCCAGACATAAGGACTGAACACTGCTGAACCGGAAAGGCTCAGAAAATCGAGCACCTGAGTCCTGTAATCGAGAAAAAGATTTGAAAGTTTTAGGGAATCCGCTGCAAAGTTATATGAAATCCCGCCGTTAACATTGAGCAACTGGATTTTCTTTTCTTTGGAAGTGGTATCTGTCGGATCAGGTTTTGTCTTTATTTCAAAAATATTGGACAGTCCGAGCCGCATGCTTTGCTGCTCGCCTGTCGATGCTCCGCCAAAGATTTCTCTCTCATATTTGTTATACTTTACAACCCTCCCTGTTGCATCTGTATATGCACCAAAATAACCCCAGCCATCCAGGGAAAAATCAGGCTGATAGTCGTAACTCAAAGTGGGTATGATTGTGTGACGAAGAGAGGAAATTCCGAAAGTGTTTATCGGGAAAATTCCATAGAGCTTGGTGGTTGCTGATATCCCCACACGAAAAGTCCTGACAAATCCGATTTTATCGACATCATTCGTAATAATTGAATCTTTCAGGGCATTTGACGACATCAATGAGTAATTATAGGAACTCATCATGTTCGCACTGCTGCCGTCAGGAATGTAAATCGATGTTCGTTCTATCTGCTTGTTGTACCACAATTCCTGATAGCTCACATTAGGAGTCACATTGATGTACCCTATCTTTGGAGAGAGTGAGAAATTAAGACTGTGTCTAACTCCACCCCGCACATCCAAAACACCATCGGTATTTTTGCGGTTATTCTGCAACTGTCCGGAATAACTTATTCCGAGTTTTTCATACCAGGCTTCATCATTTTTGATTTCAGCACTCCGGAAAGGATAGAAAACAGACTTCGAAAAGGAAATATTCGGCAAAATCTCGTTGATATTGCCGGTCTGCAAATCCTGTTCCCTGCTGTAATTCACACTGAGACCTGCCCCGAATTCTTCAAAATTCTGGAAATATGAGATATTGGAATAGATGTTATTCCGTAAAAGATCATTATAGTTCGAGGAATTCTGTTTGATATAATTGCTGGAAAGAAACTCGATATTGGCATCTATTCTGGAATCAGGGGTCAGCGGCTGATTGTGAACCAGTCTCAAACGCCAGTTTTTTTCATCCGTTCTGTCGGGATCTGTTGACTCTCCCTGGTTTAAATTTGAGTACCCTGCCTCCAAAAAACCCGAGAAATCATACCTTTTCACATATCTGAAATTTCCATTTATACCCCATCCGCCACGGGTGTAGTAATCTCCGGTCGTTGTCAGATCCATATAATCGTTGATAGCCCAGTAATAACCAAACCTGGAGAGATACCTTCCGTAACCGGTTCTGTTTCCGAACGCAGGTGTAAGCAGTCCAGACCTTCTTCCCTTCTGCAACGGGATAACAGCAAAGGGGAGTGGCACCGGAAAAGGTACACCTCCGAAAGTTAGCCAGATCCACTTTCCGATTAACTGTTCATCCGGAATTACCTTCATTTCTGTACACTTAAAGCCGTAGTGGGGCGGGTTGTGTTCACAGGTGGTGTAAAATCCCCCCTCAACAAAATAGTTTTTTTCATCCATTTTCTTGATTTTTACGCCCGAGTAAGAAGCCTCCTGATTAGTGGTCGATGCAAATGTTATATAACCTCTTTTGGTCTTGAAATTATATTTCATTACTTCGCCGTTATATTTCTCCTTCCCGTCAATCAGTTCGGGAAGCTGCTTAACTACCTTGTAACCGGCGCTGTCAATATAACTTCCGTAGGCATCAACATTGGAGGACTCGAAATGGACGATAATTTTACCGCTTCTGAGTTCAGTCGTTCGATACTTTATCAATCCTTTGTTGTAAATCTCCATCCGTTTCTGCTTTGTAAAGAAAAGTATGGAATCAGTAGCAGAAGAATATATCAGGGTGTCAATGTCGCTTTTCGTTACTGAATCCTTCGTGAGAACGGTATCGGCAAACAGAGAGAGTGAATCATTTCCCTGTGGAATGCTGTCTCTTTCCGGTTGAAACTGCAGCCCGGTACTTCCCGAGAGAGGAGAAGATGCAACCGCACCAAGAATAATCAGTAATAAAAAAAAGCGATTCATTATTATTGAATTATGCTTCCATATTTGAATTTATTTTATGAATCGATTCTTCAATTTTTGTACCGATCATATGAGCGACCTGCAATGCTTTCAGTCCGTCTTCGCCTGACACCACCGGGGTAGTCCTCTCAATTACCGCTTTAATAAAAAGTTCGAGTTCATATTCCAGTGCATTCACCTTCGGAGCTTCCGCCTGCTCATAAACCACACTTTTTGCATTGGCACCTACTCCGATAAGACCAAATGAGAAGGCAGCTCCTGACGGTTCGCTCGGCGATACAAGTCTGTATATCTCAGTTGTACCGGTAATAAAATCGAGAGTGATGTAATTATCCTTTTGGAAGAGCCTCATTTTTCTCATTTTCTTTTGTGAAATGCGGCTTGCAGTAACCACGGCAACAGCTCCGTTAGCAAATTCTATCCTGCAGTTTGCGATGTCGGTGGTTGGGGACACTACAGCTATCCCGCTTGCATCCACTTTCACCACTTCACTCTTAACAAGGCTGAGAATGATATCGATGTCGTGGATCATTAAATCGAGAACCACTGCCACATCTGTACCTCTGGGGTTGAATTGTGCGAGCCGGTCTGTCTGAATAAATTTTGGTTCGAGATTATATTTGTCTACGGCGAGTATTGCGGGATTAAACCTTTCTATGTGACCGACCTGTATCAGTTTTCCCTTTTCTTTTGCCAGTGCAACGAGTTTTTCCGCTTCTTCAATTGTTGCTGTTACAGGTTTTTCTATAAATACATCAAGCCCGTGTTCGAGACAAAATCTGGCTACACTGTAATGTGCTGTGGTGGTTACGGCGATCGAAGCCGCTTCACATTCCAGAACCAGTTCTTCGAGAGTGGCAAAAACCTTGATACCAAATTCATTCGCACATTTTTCTGCTCTTTCTTTGGAAGTATCATATACCCCCAGAAGCTCCGTTGATTCAATATTTTTAAGCATCTTGACATGGAGAGTGCCAAGATGGCCTGTACCAATTACGCCGGTTTTTATCTTTTTCATCGAATTTCTGTCTTGTTTATTTGAGGAAAGAATTGAGCGGGAAAATGAGGGCATGAATCACCCGGGCAACCGGTACCATACCCCTCAAATTTTAAAAATGTTGGAGCCACTTTTCTTGAAACTTTTGAAGTGGTGTCTGAAATTCCTCTTCAATTTAAATTTCTGATCAGCTAAAAGAGCAAAATTTATTTTTACTCTTGTATCTCTGCACATTTAATCGAATTGTAAGGAATAAATATCCTTACCGTTTCACCATTCTCTCTCTCGTTCCTCAGAAGCAAGCCGTCATCGTAAGTGGCTTCAAGCTTCCCCATCTTGAAAACGATCTCATATACGGGAGTATTAGAGAAAGAATCGGTTACCAGTCCGTAATTTTCAAACATGGTAACATGTACAGATTTTCCTTTGAATTGAGACCAATCAAATTTCATAAACTTATCTGACTCCTAATTGAGCATAAACTTTTTTAGAATAACTGTTAAATATAATAAATAGATACTGACAGAACAAAATCTCTGTCGGACATTCTTGCAATTATATGCAATATTTTCACTTTTTATTGATCGTTTGATCATCCAGCCAGCGAAGCATGGTGTTGATCGCAATAAATTTTGATTTTTTTTGTTTTACTTTCACATTCTCATCGTACAGTCTTGCCAGCTCTGCTCCGATTATAAAAACCATGTTAGTGTAATAGATCCAGAACGCTATCACTATCAGAAGAGAATAAGTCCCGTAAATCTGACCGAATGAAGCCACATTGTCGATGTAATATCCGAATGCAAACTTTGCAAGTATCCATAGTCCGGCTGCAATCATGGCTCCGACAAACAATGAAACTTTCCTTATCTTTTTTGAAGGAACAATCCTGTAAAAGAAATAAAAGAGTATAAAAATCGATAAAAAAGAAACCGCAACTGTAAAAGTGTCCTTAAGCAACACCGAGTCGAGCAGCCCCAGAAATGGCATCTCAAGCGCAATCCTCTGAAGAACCATCAAAGCCGGCAAGATCAGAAATATCGCAAAAAACAGAACAATCATCACAAGTATCAGAAGAAAATCAACGAGTTTCGAGATGATTATGTTTTTCTGCTCAGGTACATCAAAAACATTGTGCAAAACTGTCCGGATACTTGAGAAAAAGCCGGACGCAGCAAAAAGTAATGCACTAAAACCGATGATTCCGGCGACATTTTTGTACTCCACAAGCTCCTCGATTCTGCCGCCAATCATAGTCTTCGCAAATTCCGCATAACTCTGATAAGGTATCAATGCATCAATGAATGTGTTTATCCTGCCAACAAATTCTACCGAGGTCAGAAAATTTCCCAAAATAAAGAACATGATCAGTGTGATCGGGATTATACACAAGAATAGAGAAAAAGCGAGCGCTCCCGAAAAAAGAAAGACATGATGCTGATCAAATCTGTCAATAAATCTTAATATCCACTCTACATAAATTTTGTAAAGCCTGTTAACCCGGTTATAGGTCGATTTCTTCCTGAACATTTCAGGTTCAAAAACGAACACTCCATCAAATATCAAAACAAATATTTTAAAAAATGGCTTAACTTTTTCGTGCCATAAGTGCCGGAATAGCTTCATAATATCTTTCTGTTAGCTCCGATATCTCAAATTCAATGTCATTAATTTTTACACTTTTTCCCCCGGTCTTCCCGGCAACCCTGACAGCTACACCCTTATCGAGTGCCAATGACTCTAACTTCTTCAGGTTTTCCGGTGCAATTGAAAAGACAATTCTCCCCTGGGTTTCGGAAAAGAGGGCGAAATCTTCGCGTGTGCCGGGGAGAATGACCTCCGCTCCAACAGGTCTCTCCGGGTCTGCAATGCACGACTCAATAATTGTGACCACGACTCCACCTTCAGACACATCGTGTGCTGAATTAACAAACCCCGCCCTGATGGCTGCAAGAGTGAAATCGTGCAGCTTTTTCTCTTTCTCCAGATCACAAACCGGAGGTGTTCCCTTTACCAAATTGTGAATGATTTTTAAATACTCGGAACCGCCAATTTCTTCAGCATCTTCTCCGGCAATAATTATGAGATCTCCCTCATTTTTGAAGTGCATCCCTGTTATGTGGGACAAATCTTCAATTAACCCGAGCATTCCCACTACAGGTGTCGGATATACAGCAGAATCAGGTGACTCGTTATAAAAGGAGACATTTCCTCCTGTCACGGGTGTATCAAAAAACCTGCATGCCTCACCCATTCCTGTGACAGCTTCTTTGAATTGCCAGTAAATTTCAGGTTTGTACGGATTTCCGAAATTCAAACAATTTGTGATTGCGAGGGGAATGGCACCTGTGCATACGACATTTCTCGCTGCCTCGGCAACGGCGAGTTTGCCTCCTTCCTTTGGATCAAGATAAACGAATCTTGAGTTACAATCTGTTTTCACTGAAATTGCTTTATTGGTGTCTTTCAGGTATACCACAGCAGCGTCACCTGTTCCCGGACCTTTTACTGTATTGGTTCTAACCATACTGTCATATTGCCTGTAAACCCATTTTTTGGATGCAATCACCGGAGACGACAAAACCTTCAGAACTGCAGCTTTCAGATCTCCGGGAACGGGAAGTTCTGTTTTTTGGAATTTTGCTGTTTCCTCCAAATAAAGTGGTTTCCGGGTCTCTCTGTCATATTGCGGAGCACCACCTCCAAGTACGAGATCGTAAGGATCTACATCGGCTTTTAACTCACTGTTGTAAAAGATTTTTACTCTTCTGTCTGCAGTAACTTCCCCGATTGTTTCGCAATGAAGATCCCATTTTTCAAAAACTTCTTTTACATCTTTCTCAAATTCTTTTTTCGCAACTACGAGCATTCTCTCCTGACTTTCGGAAAGCATTATCTCATAGGCTGTCATCCCGGTTTCACGAAGAGGCACTTTTGACAGGTCGATTACCATCCCGTGGTTCCCCTTCCCGCTCATTTCGGTAGTGGAACAGGAGATTCCCGCCGCCCCCATATCCTGAATTCCTACAATATAACCTTTTCTAATGACTTCCAGACTTGCCTCGAGCAACAGCTTTTCAGTAAACGGATCACCAACCTGAACCGATGGACGCTTTGCCTCACTTTTCTCCGAAATTTCTTCGGAAGCGAATGTAGCACCATGAATCCCGTCCCGTCCTGTGGATGAACCCACTATAATCACAGGATTTCCCGCTCCCTCAGCAGTGGCTGAAGCTGTCATTCCATGTTTGACAACTCCGACAGCCATCGCATTTACTAAAGGGTTACCGTGATAGCATTCGTCAAAATAGACTTCTCCGGCTACTGTCGGAACACCGAAACAATTTCCATAATCAGCTATACCCTCAACCACCCCGTTGAAAAGGTATCTCGTTCTGTCATCATCAAGTGATCCGAACCGAAGTGAGTTCAGGGCAGCGATTGGTCGGGCACCCATAGTGAAGATATCCCTTAAAATTCCTCCGACACCGGTGGCCGCTCCTTGATAAGGTTCGACCGCAGACGGATGATTATGGCTTTCAATTTTAAATGCTATAGCGTAACCGTCTCCAATATCCACAAGTCCGGCATTCTCTTCCCCGGCTCCCACAAGGAGTCTGCCACCACTTCTGGGTAATGTTTTTATCAGCTTAATGGAATTTTTATAACTGCAATGCTCACTCCACATTACACTGAAAATCCCCAGCTCGGTGAATGAGGGTGTCCTTCCCAAACGGTTGCAAATATCTTCATATTCTTCTTTGGTGAGTCCGTGTTCGAGAGAGAGTTCAAGTGTTACTTCAGGTTCTTTCATTCGTCAATTCCATTGGTTTCAAAATTTCCGGGTTTAATTTTACGCAAGATATTGCTGCCAAATATCATAGAGTTGATATGTCGCATAAATATCCCTTCCGCAATATTCAGCAATTTCTTTTATTCTCCCTTCATGATACATGTTTTTTACTTCAGAACCTGAAACATCTTTCGATTTGGGAGTTTTAATTCCAAAACTGTGGCAGTAAAAATCGAGATTGAATTTGCGGAATCCACCATAAAATGATAACTGTTCGAGAAGATCGAGGTGCAGCTTGCTGTCGAACCTGTTCCCCATCAAATTTTTCGAAGGTTTTATTCCGAGAAGTGCCGACCGCAACATAAGAAAAGGAACATCGAATCCCCTGCCGTTAAACGAAATAAGTTGATCAACTTTTGAAACAAATTCCCAAAACTTTATCAGAATTTCCCGCTCGGGCAATCCCTTGTAGCTAAAACCGGTCTCCTCCGACTGCCACACTTCCTCGGTCTCATTCTCATAAAAAACATATCCTTTTTGCTGTTCCACATAATACATCCCGATTACCACAACTTTCGATGTAAAGGGATACAATGCTGTCCAGTCTTTCAGTTCCGCCTGTTTTCGTTCCCTGTCTTCCGGTGTTTTTTCTTTTTCTGCATCTCTCAGGAGGTATTCCTGCTGGCTGGGAGAAAATGACTCCCACGGTAGTGCGACAGTCTCTATATCAAAAACAATTCTTTTCATGCTTTTTTACTCCTGTCAAAACTTCTTCTCTCAAATGTTCCAACTTTTGTTGTAAATTCGTCACTCAAGGGAGCTGTTTTACCAGTTTTTTGATCGACCTGAGCAACAACACCGGAACCGTCCACCACCACCTCTCCTGAAGTGGTGTTCACAATTACATGTTCAAATCCGTAAGAGGAATTACCTATGTAGGATATCCTTGTATAAATCTCGAGTTCGTCATCATATTTTGAATGTCTTCTGTAGTTAATCTCATTTCTCACCATGAAAAAATCGAAACCATCACTAAACAAACCCTTCTCCGGAATCAATCCTGTCTCTTTCAGATATTCGAGACGGGATTGTTCAAAAAATGAAACATAAACAGCATTGTTGCATACTCCCAGCATATCAACCTCGTGGAATCTGACTTTCAACTTTGTGACATGATAAAATTTATGTCCATTGTACTCAAACATAGTTACAATCTCCACAATATATTTAGTGCTTCGCTGATCTGATCTTTATTCACATCCATGTGCGTTATCGCCCTGACTGTACCGATTGGACCGGGAAGGAAACGAAGACCTTCCGCCTCACACTCCGCCATCAGTACCTCGGGTGATTTTGTTCTGTGTTTGAAAATGAGAATATTTGTTTGAACAGCATCTGAATCTATCTCATATTGGGGCATGTTCGCGAGTTCTTTTGCCATATATCCGGCATTTTCATGGTCTTCCTGAAGTCGGATAATATTATTTTTTAACGCATAGAGTCCGGCTGCTGCCAATACTCCAACCTGTCTTGCTCCACCTCCCCACGCCTTTCTGAACCTGAATGCCTCTTTAATAAAGTCCCTGTTCCCGGCAATGACAGATCCGACAGGAGCTCCCAAACCTTTCGAGAGACAACAGGAAACTGAATCGAAGTGAGAAGTAATTTCTTTTGGCTCCACGCCGAGATTCACGGCAGCATTCCAAACTCTTGCACCATCCAGATGAAAAATAAATCCCTTGTCATGTACAAATTTTTCAAGTTTTTTTATGTTATCGAGAGGATAAACCCTCCCCATTCTTCTGTTATGTGTGTTTTCGAGTGCAATTACTCTGGTTCTCGGCATGTAGTAGGCTTCGACTGGTCTGATTGCGGGGGCAACCAGTTCGGGCGTCATGATACCGTCATTTGTAAAGACAGGAAACAACTGTAAGCCGCTTAAAACTGCGGGAGAGCCTGATTCATAATAAAAAATATGCGATTCAGCGTCACAAATCACCTCATCATGCGGCTGAGTGTGGGTTTTGAGGCACAACTGGTTACCCATAACACCGCTGAAAACAAAGAGGGCTGATTCAAATCCCAGAAGGTCTGCCGCATACTCCTGAAATTCATTTACTGTCGGATCTTCTTTAAATACATCATCCCCAACTTCAGCTTCGTACATCGCCTTTCTCATCCCGGGCGAAGGTTTTGTCACTGTGTCGCTTCTTAAATCAATTATTTTCAATGTGTCATCCAAATTCTGCTTTAATTCATCTTCAAAAATACCACTTTTTTTTGTTTGCCTTACAATCATTAATCGAATTCCCGGTCTGGAAAAAGAAGGGCTGAATGCGCTGCATCACGAAATTATTTCCGTCCAAAATAAAATTTATCCTTTCATGGAATTATTTTGCATAATGACCTGTTTTTAAATTATATTTGCATTGTACATAGTACACATTTTTGGACGGGTGTACATAATTAAGGGCAACCCGTAAAACTTTACAAAGACAAACAGCGTCTAAAAGCGATAAAAGGCGATCTATTACTTAAATTTTACTTTGGCACATTTTTTGTAGCGTTATTAGTGAATGAATGAGAACGATACAGACTATAGAGGTTTAATCATGAAAAGATTTTTTACAATTATAATTTTAGCCACCTTACTGGTGGTGGCTGGTCTTCCCTCGATGAAGACGGAAACCAAGGCAAGTACGCCTAAAGGTAACGGAGATAATCCACGCAGTTTTGTATTGGAACAAAATTATCCCAATCCGTTTAATCCTGAAACGACCATCAGCTATCATCTTCCAAATGCGGGTCAGGTAAGACTTTCAGTCTATAACCTCCTCGGAGTTGAAGTCGCAGTTCTCGTGGATGAGTTCCAGTCAACCGGAACCTACAGCATAAAATTTAATGCTGCCCCTCTTCAGTCTGGAGTTTATCTCTACAAATTGAAAATGGGAAACACCACTCTTACCAGAAAAATGACTTACCTTAAGTAATTTCATTTTACTGCATCTAAAAGTTTGAAGGCTGTCTCAAAAAGGGCAGCCTTTTTTATTTGATCCTCCGTCACTCTCCTTGTATCCCTTAAAAATGAACCGCAATCCTTTGATATTAGCTTGGTTATCCGTAACTTTATATGATACATATTTGGATAAAAGGTTTTCGAAATGCGGCTACACTATTTTATATTTTTTCTGACAATTGTTACAATTTCAACATTTTCTCAGAATTTTGCGGGTAAGAAATTTGCTCTCGATCCCGGACACGGCAGTCCTAAGAGTGCAACCTGCGAGCCTGAAACAAAAAGGTTTGAAGCCTATGTAAACCATATCGTCATGCCCTACCTCAAAAGGTACCTGCAAAGGGATGGTGCAACGGTTTTTTCGACGAGAGGTGATTTCGATTCGCTCGGTGCCTGCCTCACCCTCTCGGAGAGAGAAGCAGTAGCAAACAACAACAATGTCGATTTTTTTCACTCCATTCATCACAACGCCTTCCAGGGAACAAGCAATTACTCTCTCGTATTGTTTGAACAGTTGAACAACTCGTTATGCCCTAACGGTAATCCGCAGTGGCCTGGAACTGCTGACAGTATGTCTGTCTATATGGCAGCAGAACTTTTTGCAGGACTTCAGACAACTGTAGGATACCCCCGTGGTGACTACTGCTTCCTCGGCTACAATCTGGGTGTACTGAATGATCTGGCAATGCCCGGGGTCCTCAGCGAGGGTTCTTTTTTCGATTTCCCTGCTGAAGCGGCAAGACTGGCTAATCTTGACTATCTGATGACAGAGGCTGAAGCACTCTACCTGTCTTACCTGAAATATTACAAAAAACCACTCCCTTCACACGGAAGTCTCGTCGGAATCGTTACAAATCTGACCACAGGCAATCCCGTAAAAGGAGTGAGAGTCGTACTCACATCGCTTAACAAAACTTATCTCGTTGACTCTCTCGGAAACGGTTTTTACAGATTCGATTCTCTCGCGCCCGGTACCTACCCGATCTCGGTCTATTCAAATCTGGATACAACAAACACGACTGTCACAATAACAGCCGGTAAAATCAACAAAAAAAATCTCCTCAGCGGTTCTGCCGATGCTCCTCCGATTGTGAAATTATTGTCTGTTACTGCATCTGAGGGCGCTCTTAATCTAAGATGGGAACAACCCGCTGGACTCGTGGATTCGATCATGATTTACCTCTCAGAAACAGGTGCCATCCCCACAGGAAACCCTTACAAGACAATAGCCGGGAATGTTACTACCCATATCCTTTCGGGACTAACGGCTAACCAGACTTATTATGTTGCCCTTAAAGCCAAAAATCTCTTCGGTATCAGTCCGGCAATCTCAAAAGTTTATGGAGCTCTCACCACCGGAAGTGGTGACCAGGTATTAGTGGTTGACGGATTCAACCGTTATCGCGGCTCCGGAAGCTGGCAGCAACCTTACCACAATTTCACTTCTTATTACGGTGAAATTTTGGGTGAGTCTCTGCTCAGGTTTTCCACTGTCTCCAATATGGCTATTACCTCTTCATCTCAAATAAAGCCGTTTAAGTACCTTTTCTGGCTTTTAGGTGATGAATCGACCCTCGATGAAACTTTCTCCACAACTGAACAAACATTTGTGAAGGAATACCTTCAAAACGGCGGAAAGCTTTTCGTTACCGGTTCTGAAGTGGCATGGGATCTCGACAGTCGCGGCACGACCACCGACAAGGAATTTTTTAATCAGTTTCTGAAAGCTTCTTATATAGCTGACAACCCGACTCCCAATACACCTTCAGCATCGGGTGTTCCGGGTACTTTTACTGATGGTTTTTCTGC
Organism: Bacteroidota bacterium; assembly: GCA_020161395.1. Taxonomy (NCBI): domain Bacteria; kingdom Pseudomonadati; phylum Bacteroidota; species Bacteroidota bacterium. Next base: position 47,070 of record JAIUOE010000013.1, on the reverse strand, counting down.
AACTTTTGGAGTGACATATCCTGAAGACTGGCCAGATGTTATTGCCCCGCTTAATGGCAGCACATCAATTCTTAGATATAATGCCACTCAAAATGCAGCCGTAGCATTTGATGGTATGTTTCCTTCAGGAACAAACCCCGGTAAACTTGTTTATGTGGCTTTTACCGTGGAAACCATCGGCGATGCAACCAAGCGAAAAGCGCTCGTGGACATGATTATGGGATACTTTGGCGGTTTTGTTTCAGTGGATGATTTGGCTGATGGCTTGCTCCCCGGTTCATTTTCAATGACAGTACATCCGAACCCTTTCAATCCATCGACAAAACTGACGGTGAATCTTCCAGAAGAAGGTCTCTACAAGATCAAACTCTTTGATATTCTTGGCAGAGAAATTCAAACCCTTTATGATGGATCTCTTGTCAGAGGTTCACATTCTTACAATGTGGAAATGAACAATTTCCCCTCCGGAACTTATTTTATCCATGTTTCGGGAAATAATGTGAATTCTGTTCAAAAGATATTACTCCTTAAATAAGTCCGGAAATTAAAATGAAAAAAATATTATTTATAACTCTTATTTCAGCAACACTTTTGTTAGGCCAGGGTATTTCGGTGACGATAAACCCGGTGCTCCTGACAAATGGTGATGCCCTGTATTCACTCGGAAAACTCTCTCCTGACGGGAAATACGCCCTCCTCTCGGGTAAGGGATATACAAAAATTGAACTCCTTGAAATCCCCACAGGGAAATCGAAGATTATCACAGAAAATTCTCCCGGTTCCGGTTGGGGTATGAGGTGGAATCGCGATGGTCAGAGATTCCTGTTTAAAACAAACAGCAATTCAACCCCTGACAGAAAGACAGTTTCCCTTTTTGAATACACCGATGGAAAAGGATTGTCACAAATTGCAGAACTGGATCCCGAATCAAACAATCTTTTCTTCTACTCTCTTCTCGGAGATGGAATATCTACCGGCGGGAAAAACGGAACCGGTCAGATTTTACGGAATTCAAACCGTTCTGATGATCTTTTCACATCGATTAACGAAGGAAGATTAACTGTCGTCGACCCTTCAGGGAAACTGAAGCCGGGAGCAGTGGAACAAACCTCATTGAAGGAAAAAGTCCTCTTTGCAGAGTGGTCACCTTCAGGGAAAAGACTTGCCGTTCACTCCGCAGGCAATGGAATTTTTGTTTTTGATCTCGAATCCGGAAAAGAATATAACTTTCCGAAGTGTGAATATCCTTCCTGGATAAACGATGATTATTTTGCGTACATGATGACTGAAGACGACGGATACACACTGCTGAACAGTGAGGTCATGGTTGCCCGGTTCGACAGAAGCGAATCAACAATTATTACAAAGGAATTTATGACCCCTGCTCTTTTCCCTTCGGCTTCCAATGACGGTACGATTATATTTACAGGCAGCGACCATAAGATATATGTAACCAAAGTTGAATTTTATAAGAATTAAAATGAACAATTTTTTGTATTTTTACATTAATAATTCCCGGTAATCATTTCAATTAAATGCGAGGCACAAGCAGTTAATGGGACCATCAAGAAATTTTAAAACAATCCCTGAACTATTCAGAATTCTTGTAGATGACTATGGCAAAGACCCCTCGAAGGTTATGCTGAAACATAAAGTCGGCAAAGAATATGTGGATATCACTTATCAGCAGGTCAAGACGGAAGTGGAACTGATGGCACACGGTTTTCTCTCGATTGGAGTAAAAGAGGGAGATAAAATTGTCCTTCTCGCTGAAAACCGGCCTGAGTGGATGATGCTCGATTTTGCCATACTCGGAATTGGTGCTGTGGATGTTCCCCTCTATCCGTCCCTCACTCCAAATGATATCGGATTTATAGTAAATAATTCTGAAGCCAAAGTTGTAGTCGTTTCCAATAAACTGTTGCTCTCGAAATATCTCAAGGTAAAAGATCAGTGCCCGAGCGTAGAGAATATAATTGTGATCAACGAGAAGGATGCCGATGATTCAATTACAGGCCTCTATTCACTGAAACATCTGCAGAAAATGGGAGAAGAACACAGAAAATTCAGTCCGGGTCTGTTTGTCGAAATGAGTTCCCGTGTGAGAGAGTATGACCTTTGTACTATTATCTACACTTCCGGAACTACAGGTGAACCTAAAGGTGTGCTTCTGACTCACCACAATATTGTTTCCAATGTACTGTCTGTCCTCGAGGTAATAGAAGTTACACATAACGAAGTGTTCCTCTCATTCCTCCCCCTCTGCCATATTTTTGAGAGAATGGCGGGATTTTATCTCGGACTCGCTTCCGGTAGTCAGGTCGCCTTCGCTCAAAGTATTGAAACCGTCCCACAAAACATGGTTGAAGTGCGGCCTACTCTCATGACCGCTGTGCCCAGACTTTTTGAGAGATTCCATGCCCGGGTAATCAAGACTGTAGAAAGCGGATCAGAGAAAAAGCAACAAATTTTCCATTGGGGGCTTCAAGTCGGAAAAGATTTCGTCAAAGCCAAAAAAGCCGGCAAAATACCAATGGCACTTAAATTAAAGCATAAAGCTGCCGATGCTCTCGTGCTTAAGAAAATCAGGGAAAGAACCGGGGGCAGACTGAAGTTCTTCGTCTCAGGTGGAGCAGCACTTCCCGGACCAATCGGTGAATTTTTCGAAGCACTTGGAATATTGATACTTGAAGGTTACGGACTAACTGAATCCTCCCCCGTGATTGCAGTGAACAGAGTTGAGGCATACAAATTTGGAGCCGTTGGTAAAATAATACCGGGTGTACAGGTGAAAATTGTTAAGGAGCATCCTGATGATCATGATGGCGAAATCCTTGCCAAGGGACCAAACATCATGCAAGGTTACTACAAACTCCCGCACGAAACTGCCGAAACCATAAAAGACGGCTGGCTTCACACAGGAGATATCGGATATATTGATTCAGATGGATTCCTCCTCATCACCGACAGGAAAAAGAATCTTTTCAAAACATCGGGTGGAAAATATGTAGCCCCGACACCAATTGAGAATCTTTTCCTCGCAAACAAATATGTAGAGCAGTTTGTGCTAATTGGCGATAAACGAACTTTTCTGAGTGCGCTTATCGTACCGGATTATGATAATCTTAAGGATTTCGCCAAAGCCAACAATGTCGAATATGTGGATGTTCCTGACCTCATAAAGAAAAAGGAGATCATTCAGCTTTACGAAAAGGAAATCGTAAACATTCAGAAACCTCTCGCGAGCTATGAAAAAGTCAGAAAATTCGCCTTGATGGAAAGAGCTTTTACGATCGAAGATGGAGAGATGACACCTTCAATGAAAATCAAAAGAAAGATTGTCGAAAAGAAGTACGCTGAAGAAATTGAAAGAATGTATGCCTGATTTCTCATCTCAGGAGAATTGATACTTGAACCGCAACAAAGAATACTGGATCGGGAAACTTCATCTGAACCCACATCCGGAAGGAGGTTTCTTTGGTGAAACATACCGTTCAGACGAGGAAATTGAAAAATCTGCCCTTCCCGAAAGGTATGGTGGCAACAGATCATTTTCCACTCAGATATATTTTATGCTCGTGTCCGGGAATTTCTCCGCATTCCATAAGGTAAATTCAGACGAGACATGGCATTTCTACGACGGTTCTCCCGTGCTGTTGCACTGCCTCCATCCGGGAAAAGGAGTGATAACAACAACACTCGGACTTGAAGATGGTGCAGAACCACAGTTTACCATAACTCGAGGTGTCTGGTTTGCAGCAGAAGTGGCAGATGGCGGTGACTTTTCTTTGGTGGGTTGCTCGGTAGCGCCTGGATTCGATTTTAATGATTTCCAACTCGCCGAAAAAGATATCCTCTATTCGCAGTTCCCTCTTGAAATCGTAAAGAGACTTTGCAGATAGAATTTCCGCGAACTTCACTGCAGTTCTTTAAAATTAAAAAGGCTGTCTCATTGCGGGACAGCCTTTTTTAATATTTGAACAGAAATCAATGTTTCAGTTTATGCACAAGATCAAGTTCGATTGCCTCTTCTGAATAAAAAGCCTCGCCGTAATCTTTCCCGATTCTGAATCCATACAATTTTGATCTTGATTCAATGAAGTCGAGAAAACCTTGTTTGCTGATAAATGTCTCAGGCTCTTTGTTTTTGGGGTCAAAAAACTGACTCGAGAACGCCTTTACAGATTTCATCTTTGTATCAAAGTATCCTGAAATGTCAACTATAAACGAAGGCTCAAACTCATAAGTCTGCATGTAATAATAGAGAGCCGAAGGTCTGTAAGATGGTTGCATATGTTCATTTTCGAATGTGTGGATTTTCCCAACACCTGAATAGAAATATGCCTGTTTTGCGAGCTGACTCACTGCGATATGATCAGGATGCCTGTCATTAAAGTATGGCGCAAAAATAACTTTAGGCTTGTATTTTCTGATCGCATGAATAAACTTCAGCAGATTTTCGCGATTCACCTGTATCTCACCATCAGGAATGTTAAAATTGTCTCTAAATTCAGCTTTCAAAACAATTCCTGCCTGAATGGCTTCGTGTTGTCTTATCTCGGCAGAACCGCGGGTTCCCAGCTCACCCCTCGTACAGTCAATTATTCCAACCTTCATCCCGTGTGATGCAAGTTTGGCGATGGTACCACCCATCGAGAGTTCGGCATCATCCGGATGTGCAGCAAAAACTATGGCATCAATCTTCATCTTTATTGCCTTATTCGACTATCGACATGTAACGGTCAACTTCAGGAATAACAGTCGACTTTGCATAATCGGTTTTTAAAGTAATAAGAATATCTTTTGCTTTCTCTTTATTGTTCATCTCGATGTAAACAATTGCAGCATTCAAAAGGTATTGTGCATTCATAGGATTGTCTTTTGAAAAGCTTGCTGCCTTCTCATAACCTTCCACGGCTTTTTCATATTCTTTTTTCATTTCATAGTAGCCCGCTTTGCCGACTTCGGCCGCAGCTTTGAAAATCGGGTTACTGCCTGAATAGTCATCGTAATATTTGAAAGCTTCTTCCTGTTTTCCAAGGTAGTTGTATGAGTTAGCGGCATATATTTTTGCAGCCTCACCGTTTTCGGTCCCGGAAAAGTCTTCGGCGATTTTTTTCAATCCGATAATTTTCTTGGCAGGGTCACCGTCAATTGCCTGAAGATACGCGCCTGATTCATACTGTGAAAGAACGAGCGTAAGAGCGGTTCCTGCAGCTTCATCATTCTGCTTTTTGTTAATTCCGTAAAACACGATTGCTGCAATGATTATAACAAATGCAGCAAGACCGCCGAAAACAATCTTTTTATTCTCTTCGTACCAGCCGAGAACACGGTAATACAGTTCGACCGATGCTTCTCTTTTGATTTCTTTTTGTTTAAATTTGCTGACAGGTTTAGCCATTATTAACCTTTCTAAATTCTAAAAATTGCGAATAACAAAGATAACCGTAATTTCTTTAAATTCCTACACGAATATGGTTTGAAAATATCCATCCTCTCCCCTCATGATAAACTTCGACCCTGTAAACCCCTTTTTCATATACAACGAACTCGATATCACTGCCCGTAGTCTCGTCGATAATCCTGCCGTTGTGAACAAGTTTCATCACGGCGAGCTGGGCAGGTACAAGTACCCGCAGATTGATTTTTTCGCCATGTGGAACCGTATCACCCATATTGTAATTTTGCCCCCCCGCAGATGCAACAAACCTGAACCCCGTGGCATCCCCGTGATAGTAATTCGCAACGAAACTTCTTCCCTCTTTTAATGCCTCAAATATCAGCTTTTGATAATGGTTCTGAACAGCAGGGTCATCAGTGGGATACATCCGTTCAGTAAGGATTACATAGGTTCTGATCGATCTGTAAAGGACTTTGTAGGGGAAGACCTCCACTTCAAAAAATCCGAGCAGGTTCACCCGGTGGGCATGGGCATCAATTCCTCCAATTGCTGTTACTTTCCGCTGCAGATTCAGTCTGTCCCAGACCTCAAGAGTTTCTTCGGCTGGTCGCTCTATTGTTCTGAGTGGATGTACAAAAGAATTGTATTTGTTCTGCTCGGTGAGGTTTTCCATCCATTCCGACATGTGGTTCCATATCTCTATTCCGGTGAAATCTGAAATTTCCCAGTCAGTCCATGGATAAGGCGGGTGTTGCTCCATCGAGTCCCGTTTTTCGTGCGGATGTGCCAAAAAGCCGATTCCCCCGGCATCATTGACAGCTTTTACATACTGCGCAGCCGGCATTCTTGTTGAAAAGGTCTTGTCCACTCCAAAGGCTAGGTAGTGATTCTTATTCTCTTTATCATTTATTTCGCACCCCACAATAAGAAGTGTCTTACCGTAAAATCCCTCGTACCCCTCATCTTTCGCTCTAAGAGTGTTGTGATCTGTAAGGATAATGAAGTCGAGCCCCGATTCATTGGCGAGGTTCGCTATTTCACGAACTTCGCCCGAACCGTCTGAAAATTTTGAATGTATATGCAGGGATCCTGAATAAACAAACATCTAAAACTTGAACTCGTCGATTATTTTTTGCACTTCTGCCGCCGTCAGCACTTTCTCTCCCGAACTCTCCGGGTTTTTAGCTTCTTTTTTCGGAGTTTCTTTCACAGCATTATTCTGGTTTATCACCGGGTTACCCGCTCTTGCTCTCAGTCTTTCCTCAATTTCCTGAAGATAGCTTTGCGAACGGGTAATATTATCACCCATTCCCGAAAGAGAATTTCCGTGATTTACCGGATTCACCTCAAATGCCAGATGTTTTATGTTCATAAGGTGTTTGGCGCTGACATTCTCGGAAACAATCGAGCCACCCCATGTTCCGGGTCCCAAAGTCAGGGATGGAAGAAGTGCTGTTGTATAACCAACCGCCCCTATGGAGGAAACAGTATTGCATAGAATTCTGAAAGCAGGCTTCTCCAAAGCAAATTTCATTATAATCTCACGGTCGTTCGAATGAATTACCATTGTATGCCCCACCCCGCCGAAATGCAGGAGGTCTATGCATTTATGACAGCCTTCAAGCCAGCCGTCAACCGTATAAAAAGCAAGTATCGGAGACAATTTTTCGTATGAAAGGGGCTCTTCCTTCCCTACCTTGTCACATTCAGCAACAAGAACTTTGATATTCTCCGGAACAGTAAATCCCGCATAGTTGGCAATCCATGGAGCAGGTTTTCCCACTATTTCCGGATTTATTCTGCCACCTTTAAGAATTGCAGCCCCAAGTTTCTTTTTCTCTTCCCCATTAACAAAGTAGCAACCGGCGGATTTCGCCTCTGCAATTGCTGTTTCTTTGATTGACCTGTCCACTATCATCGCCTGTTCGGAAGAACATAGTGTCCCATTGTCAAAAGTGGTTCCATAAACAATATCGAGAACCGCTTTTTTTACATTGGCACTTTTCTCAATGAATGCAGGGACATTGCCCGCTCCCACGCCGTATGCAGGAGTCCCCGAACTGTAGGCTGCCTTAACCATTGGAGTGCTTCCGGTGGCGAGTATCACAGCTATGTTTTTATCTTTCATCAGGGCTTCGGTCCCCTCGATTGTAGGTGTCCGGAGGCACTGAATCAATCCTTTCGGAGCACCTTCCTTCTCAGCCGCCTGGGCAACAATTGCGAGGGCTTCAGCAGTACAGTTCACTGTTCTTGGATGAGGCGAGGCAACTATGCCGTTTCTGCATTTAAGGGAAATAATAGCCTTAAACATTGCTGTCGAAGTCGGATTAGTGGAAGGAACCAGTGCGGCAACAACTCCCATCGGTTCTGCTATTTTTAGTACTTTGCCGCCGTGTAAACTCTCGATTACACCACAACTTTTAAAGTCTTTTATCGATTCCCATACATTTTTGGTGGCAAACTGATTCTTTATTACCTTGTCCTGCCACTTTCCAAATCCACTCTCTTCACAAGCCATTTTTGCGAGTTTCTCAGCAGCAGCATAACCTGCGTCAGCCATCGCCTTTACAATGCGATCAACCTGATCCTGTGAGAAATGCTTGAATTCCATTTGAGCCTCTTTGGCTCTCCTCGAAAGCTCTCTTGCCTCTTGTATCGAGAGCAGGTCTTTATCAATATTCATTGAATTTCCTTAAAAAATCTCATCTCGAAATATATAGATTATTTCCCTAACTATCAATTCTATTAACAATTGAGTTGGGAGATGTTTCATTACTTCAGAACTCCTGAACCTCGGAACTCCAGTACCTCAGTATCTCGGAAGTTCAGAAGTTCTGAAACTCTGAGGCTCTACTTCACAAAAAGCATCTTGTCCGAGCGGATGAACAGGGGTTTCAGGTTTGCATCCCTTACGGTGAGGTTGTAGAAATATACTCCTGATGCCATGTCATTCATCGTTCCTGTCTTTCCCGGGGTGAAATCCCTCTCGTGCTCTCCGGCAGGAAGCCAGCCGTTGTTCAATACTGCCACAATTCCTCCGTTTACATCGTAAACCCTCAGTATCACCTCTCCCGGTTCTTCAAGCCTGAATCTTATTGTTGTGGATGGGTTGAACGGGTTGGGATAATTTTGGTAGAGTACCACTCCATTGGGTGAAAGTTCACCTCCTTCAGCAATATCTGTCAGTACCACCGTTACACTGTCCCATTTACTTACAAGTCCCTGATTATCCTTCGCTGTAATTTTGTATGTATAGTTTCCTGTCGGGTCAGAGAGTGAATCGGTAAACATTGTGTCTCTGCCCGTATATATTCTGTTTAATTCTCCCGGGATGAAATACGGGTCTTTCCCCCTGTGAAGCGAAAATGAATTGAAATCCGCCTCTGTACCTCCCCGCCAGCGTGTTTCAATGCTTACCGGTTTTTTGGTAACAAGAGTAAACCTTGGTTTTTTGGGTGCAAGATCAAGATATTCGTATCTCTGACCATAGGGACCTCCATATCTTCCGATGTCACTACTGGTTCCGTCAACATCAAGGATGGTCGGGTCACCGGCATCTATGAGGGGGGAATACATCTGAAGACGGTAATTGCTACTGTCGGTGCCTTCATACATCGGGTCAAATGAAGTGTAGATCAGAGTATCGGGATCAAGTTTTGAAATGTCATTGGAGATTGTGCCGTTGCCATAGAAGTTGTTGTAATTTATATTTCCTGCTACCACATTTTCTCTGTATAAATCGAATACCATTCCGCATGAATCAATTATGTTGTTTATAAAATTGATTGGCGTGTTTGCTGTCCAAGACTCAACAGCTTTCGTAAAGAATCTGAAGATATTGTTTTCAAGATAACCGCGTCCCATCCCAACACCCGTTGACGATTGACCCCCAAATGAAATTAAATTATTATAGAATTTAGACGTTCCGCCGAAGAGCCCTAATGAAATTGCCTTCCAGTCATTATATAATATCAAGTTTCCGCTTATAAGACCTGTACTTAATGATAATGTGTAAGTATTTTTATACATTATGTTTGACTTTATTTCTATTGGAGAAGCTGATGTTTGATAAGCAGTCTCAATTGCTGTTTCGGTACCCGTAAATAGATTCATTGAAACTTCTCCTGTTCCAGACCATACAGACAGTGCACATCGAAAATTCCCTTGAAACCAATTATTACGAATACGGACTTTTGCTATTCCTGTTGGTCGTGATATATAGAGACCGCTATGGTAAGTAGTGGCTTTCTTTGTTCTAAACAACAGGTTTTCAAGTGTAAGATTATCTCTCATAAAAAACGCATATATCTCAGAAAACTGAGGAAACCCACTCAAATCCACGATACAACTGTCAACATCAACACCGATTATCGCAAGGTCTCTTCCCTGGTGTTCTGATACCACCTGCTCCCTGTAAATACCCGTTCCAATAAGTATCGTATCTCCACTCTCACACATGTCCACAACTTTTTGTATACTGTCAGATGCAGTCGCCCAACTTGTGTATGGATACACAGGTGTCGGGTTGCCCGCTTTCACATAGCGGATGGTTGGTACAACAGCCCGACCGCTCCCTGAATGAGGAGTCCGTCCGGAGTGACCCTTCTCAGCAATCTCATCTTTTTTGTTGAGGTATCCTGTCTTTATATTGCTGTTCGTCTTACTGAGCATTTGGCCGTTCTTCAGCGAGAAGCGTTCCAGTATTCTTTCCTTGTCTCTGCCATAAACATACCAGATTAACTCATCCATAACTTCAATATTATCGATGTAAAGTTCACCGTGGTTCAATGTGCTGATACCTTCAGGAAGTACAACTGCATACGATATATTCATCGATTTTATGCTCTGCGGGTCGATTGTACCGGATGAACTGTTATTGGGACTGCTTATTATTCGCAAATCGTATGGAAGAATGATCAGCGTAAAATATTCATCGGACAAATCATCCCGTTTTACTTCCTTTCCCGCTAATGTGACGGTTGTCGTCTTCCCCGATATATCTGTCAGGTTCAGATTCACCCGTAATGAACAAACCGTGATGTTCGAATCAGGCCTTCCTCCTCCCTTTAACTTAAATTGTGCCAGATATTGTATCAGCATTGAATTTGGAAGTCCCGGCAGATTTGTAAACCTGTAATCCCTTTCCTGATAAATGAAAGGACCTTCAACGAGTGTGATTTCCTGGCGGGTTTTGTTGCAGGTTGTGTCTGTCAGCCACCTTTCAGGTAATTTGGTTTTGATATAACTCCCCGATTGATCGCTTATGACGGTTGTGTAATTGGAGTCACGGTTCATTCTGACAGTGCCGGGATACATACCACCACTGCCTCCTTCTGCTTCCCAAACATTATGGATACCGTGAGAGAATAGTTTCTCCCAGTCAATTTGCCTTTCATCGGGTTCAGATATATTCCAAAAGCTGTTTTGTGCAAAATTTTTCCCGAAAAGTATCCCGTCTGGTACCTGTGATTTTATGGTTTGTACCAAAACGATCGTAAAAATAGCACAACTTAATAAACTGTATCTACAGGTCATTGATCTGTCTTCTTTTAGTTTTCAATAATTGTCGAACACCGGAATCTCAGTTTCTCCGAAATTCTGAGGTCCTGAAACTCTGAGGTTCTTTTTTCATTTATCTGTCCGATGAATTGTTCCAGGTTGTCTTTTATAATCCTGATTTAAGTATCAAAAATAACAATATATATAGTTAATGCAAAACTTACTCCGAGAACACTGGAACTCCGTTGCTTCAGTAACTCCGATGCGCCGCGGCGCACCGAAGTTCTGAGGTTCTGACTTACCCCCACAATTTGTCGAATCCGCCAAAGAGTTTAAATTTAAAGTTTGGTTTTTGAATTAATTTAACGCAATAGTTGTTAGAAAAAGAAAAGAAAGGCTTGTTAGTGGACGAAAAAGTCAAAATACTCGAAATTTTTGAAAACAGTAATTCTCACAGAAACTACAGAATTATCCATACCGCTCATGAATTTACATCTGTGTGTCCAAAAACGGGACATCCCGATTTTGCAACCATGCAGTTTGAATATATTCCTGAAAAATGGTGCGTGGAATTGAAATCTTTAAAACTTTACCTCCAGTCGTTCAGAAACGACGGCATTTTCTATGAGAATGTGACCAACAGAATAGCTGATGACCTGATTGGTGTACTTCAGCCAAGATACTTCAAACTTACTGCCAATTTTTCGGTGAGAGGTGGAGTTTCATCCGTTGTAGAAGTTGAGCATAAAGCGGAAGACTTCAAGGGATAAAAATTTATGGATTCCGGAGACCCTGCAAAGTATAATCTTAAAGACCTGATTAAAAATTTCTTTTCGGGCGATGAAGTTATTAAAAACGGACTGGGCTGTTCCTACCGTTTCAGCCTTGAAGTTGAGAATCTCATTCGTCGTGTTGCAGGTCATCAGGATTTTAGTTTTGCTGTGGTTTCCGGAGGTTCCCTCTCAAGAAGAGAACTTGCACCCTACTCTGATATCGATATCACCATAATTTCCTCTGATTCCAAAAAGGATTCGGAACAAATTTCCGCATTTGTCACTCTTATGTGGGATTCGGGTCTCGAGATATCGCATACCGTAAGAGAACTTGATGACATCAGCAAATATTCCACAACAGATCTGCATGTCTTCACATCCCTTCTCGAAACTTCCTTTATTTGCGGAAACAGTCCTGTATATCAGAGCTGGTTGTCGACCCTGGAAGAGATTTTTACTCCCGAATTAAAGCAAAATCTCTTTAAGGAATTTGTGGAAGATATGACCAACCGTTACAACAAGCATGGTCTCTCGAGCAAAATGATTGAACCGAATGTGAAACTTTCCAACGGTGGATTAAGGGATTTCCAGCTTCTTCAATGGATTTATATCTTCTCCCATGCCAGAACTTTCGGACAAACAGAGGGATTGTCGCAGTCTGAACTCTTTATCAATACAATCTTTGAGGAGAAACCTTTTCCGGTCAATGAGATTGCCCGGTTAATAAAAAGTTACAAATTTCTGATTACAGTCAGAAATATCCTCCACCTCTCCGCTGGAAGGAAAGCCGACAGACTCGATTTTGAAGCACAGATAACAGTGGCAGATGCAATGGGATTTGGTGGCGGTTACAAGGAGCTGATGAAGGAATATTACAATGCCACAGGTATTGTAAACAGATTTTTGAAATCATTTATAAAACGGTACCGAAAAATCCTCTTCCCTCTTCCCTCTTCTTCCCTTGCAATCAGACTCGATGACGATTTTTATATTTTAGGCGATACTCTTTATTCTTCCGATGAGGGTTATCTTAATACTGATCAGATAATGAAAGCGTTTTACCTCAAGGCGGATCAGGCAGCTCTCTTCGATGAAAAATTGAGGTCGCAAATTGTAAACAGCCTCGACAACACTACCATCGAACGCACTCCCCAGGCAACAAACTATTTTAAGAAAATCCTGCAGCAAAAAGACAATGTCGGTGCAACTCTCGCTTCAATGCACGAACTCGGAGTGCTTGGTGCCCTGATCCCCGAATTTGTTGATCTGTCAGGATTTATCCAGCATGGCGTGTATCACAGTTACACAGCCGATGAGCACACTATTATCGCTATAATGAATGTCGAGAAAGTACAGCACGAAAAATCGGTTCTGGGAAGACTCTTTAATACAATCGCTAGAAGAGATATTTTGTATCTGGCGATTTTATTTCACGATATTGCCAAACCAATTAACCTTGAGGGGCATCATCTGCTGGGAGCTGAAATAGCAGACTCCTTTATGCAAAGCCTCGGTTACAGGGAAAAAGAGATTGAAATGGTGAAGTTCCTGGTCAAAAATCATCTTTTAATGGCACATACCGCTTTCAGAAGAGACCTGAACTCCCCTGAGACGCTTAACCGGTTTGTATCAAATATAAGTTCTGCTGAAGAGCTTGACATGCTCTACCTCCTCACTTATTCAGACCTTTCTGCCGTCAACAGTGCCCTTTGGACATCCTGGAAAAACGACCTGCTTAATGAACTCTACCGTAAATCGTCGGAAATGATCAAAGAGGAACTTCCCGCCGAAGAACTTCTCTATCAGTCAACTTTTCCCGCTGCAGAGAAAATACTTGAACACTCATCAAATATTTCTCACGCACATGTGAAATCGCATATCGATTCGTTTGAAGACCTTGCTTATGCCAATTACTTTTCGGAAGAGGAAATGGCACGACATATCGAGGAGATTGTCTCAGGCTCACCAATTTCTGTTATGTTTAAGCAGGCTGGGAACTTCACCAATGTAACAGTAATAACTTTCGATGCGGAATCACTCCTGGCAAAACTTTGCGGTGTCTTTCTGATCAATGATGTAAATATTCACGATGCAAAGATTTTCACAAGGAAAGACCGAATAATCATCGACAGTTTTAATGTATCTGATTTCAGAACCGGTTCCAATGTGGATGAGCTTAAATTTTCCAAAATTGAAGCTGACTTTGTAAAGATGGAAAAAGGAATGCTCCAGCTTTCCACAGAACTGAAAAAACACAAATCGAAATGGTGGCGACTCGAAAGCAAGTTCTTCAAGAAACAAGGGAAAGTTTCCATCAGGTTTGAAGAATCAAAAAAATATACGATTATTGATATCCATTCCCCAGACAGGATCGGTTTCCTCTTTAAAGTTACCTCAAAACTGCATGATTTGGGTCTAAACATCTACTTTGCCAAAATCCTTACCATGGGAAGCGACATTGTGGATTCATTCTATGTACTCGATTCCCGCAAGAAAAAAGTCTCGCGCAATTTTTATCCCGTAATCACCGAAGAGCTTAAAAATTGTATTGAAGAGATTCTCTGAGACTCTGATCATTTCTTTTTCTTATTTTTGAGTTCAACATTTTGGATTTTATGAAAAACAGACCGGCTCCAATTGGCGTTTTCGATTCAGGTATTGGTGGACTTACCGTTGTAAAGCACCTCATCGATGCCCTCCCAAATGAAAATATCGTTTACTTTGGCGATACCGCAAGGGTCCCCTATGGCTCCAAGTCAAACGATACAGTCATTGAATACTCAATTCAGAATGCAGCATTTTTAATGGAGTTCGGTGTAAAAGCCATTGTGGTTGCCTGCAACACAGCTTCTTCCGTTGCCATAGAAAGCCTGAGAAACAAATTTGATGTTCCCGTAATCGGAATGATTGAGCCCGGTTCAAAGTATGGTCTCGGCTACACTTCCAACAATAAAATCGGTGTCATTGGTACCCGCGCCACGATTAACAACAATGCCTACTCCCGGAAGATTAAAGAACTCAGCCCGAATGTTGAGGTATTCGAGACAGCCTGTCCCCTTTTTGTCCCGTTTGCAGAGGAAGGTTGGGTTGATCATCCGGCAACACAGGCTGTGGCTGCTGAATATCTTGCACCACTTAAAACTGCAGGAATTGACACACTCATTCTCGGTTGCACCCATTACCCCATACTACGCGAGGTTATTCAACGGGAGGTGGGACCCGAAATAAAACTTGTTGATTCCGGTATTGCGGCTTCCTACTCGGTGGTGAAAGAACTCACCGAACGGGATATTCTCAACAATTCAAATTCACAGGGTTCACATATTTATTATGTAAGTGATGTGCCAACCACTTTTCAGTTTGTCGCATCCCTCTTCCTCGGAAAGGAGATAACAAACATCCATAAAGTGGAGACCGACTACATTTCCTCCCTCTTTTCGATTAAAAAATAACCCCGTTCCTTTACAATTGTAAAAAAAATCTTATACTTCCTTTAATATATATTGCACAGAATCAAACGCTTTCTTATATTTGCTATTGTTATTTAGACTTAATCTTAATATAAACATAAAACAATGAAAGTTAGCCCATATGTACTATGCCAATAATTTTAAACCCCTCCTTATCCTTGTCATACTTATGACAACAAGCCTGTTCGCCCAGGATGATTTTTTTACCCCAAAGACCGGTGTCGGTGGATATGGAGAACTGCATTACAACAATAATACATTCGATACAAAAAAAGCTGAAAAGAAACTCGATTTTCACAGATTCGTCCTCTTTTTCAGTCACTCATTTTCAGAGAAATGGTCATTCAAAGCTGAACTCGAACTGGAGCATAACTTCGTCAGCGGTGGAAATGGCGAAGTGGAACTTGAGCAGGCGTATGTCAGCTACCTTCCCTACAACTGGCTTGGATTCAGAGCAGGTGTCGTGCTTGCTCCTGTAGGAATAATCAACGAAATTCATGAACCCCCGACCTTCTTTGGAGTGGAAAGACCCGACTACCACAATGCAATCATCCCAACCACATGGTATGGAAACGGAGCATCAGTTTTCGGAAATTACAAAGGTCTGGAATATACTTTGAATGTTATGGAAGGACTGAACAGCGAGAAGTTTTCACCTGCATCAGCACTTCGAAGCGGAAGAAGAAAAGGTTATCTTGCAGACGCGACCGATCTCATGTACACACTTCGACTCGACTATAACATTTCATCAGCTTTCAAAGCAGGAGCTTCTGCAACTTACAACAAAGCGAGAGGTGACTCCTCCACTATCGAATTTAACCTCGTGGAATTACACGCCAAATACAGCAAAAACGGATTATATGCCGTTGCTGAAGGCGCAATGATAAATTACAACAGAGGATCAGTCGAAACTTCAACAGGTTACTACTTCGACCTTGGATATGACATCAACAGATTCATTAAATCCGACTGGCAAATAATCCCGTTTGTAAGATATTCATTCTACAACACCGCATCAACTGTAAGAAATACAAACCTGAAACCGGATGATTTCGCTTATACTCAAATTATGGTCGGATTAAATATCCTGCCCCTTGATAACATCGTTCTCAAAGTCGATTTCAGTTCCAAAAAGAGAAAATCAAACGATGAAGAAACGAAGTCATTCAATCTTGGCGTTGGATACATGTTCTGATATGACTGCGAAAATAATCACAATTACATTTGTTATAGCCATTTCCTGCCTGTGGAATCAAACCCGCGGGCAGGAGATAAAAGAACTGACGGAATCGATAATCCGCTCAGAAATGGGGAAAGGTGTCTCCATCAAACAGGAGAAATACACCATCCCCGCAAAAGCAAAAAAGAATGCAGAATCTGCCTCGAAACAAAAATTCGCAAATGACTTTATCTATATTTATACAGTTTCCAACAAAGGGAAAGTCACCTCTTACGGACTCCTGGATAATGTTTACGGCAAAGCAATGCCGATAACATTTCTGGTACTGTTCGATACAAAAGGAAATATTCTCTCCTCACACATCGTAAAGTACAGAGAACAGTATGGTGGAGAGGTTGCTGATAAGGGATGGAACAAACAATTCAAAGGGAAGAACAAAGATTCCGATTATACGGTCGGGAAAGCAATAGACTCAATTTCAGGTGCTACTATCTCTGCCAATTCAGTCTCAAAAGGCATTAAAAAACTCGCTGTTCTGTTTCACGAAATATTTTAGAAAAGGATAATGTGGAATCAATTTTAAAAATCAAACTTCATTTGCTGCCGAAAAATCTTAAAATCTTCCTGGCAGCTTTTACGATTCTGCTGTCAGCCGCAGTAGCAACGGGGCTCATATTTCTTTACCACAATACAAGTTACCAACCGGACAAGGCAGTCGAACATTTTAACGGCACGGATACAGGTAAAGCCGATGAGTTTGACATTCCCGAAAAATATGAAAAACCGGTTTCGGAGCTGTTGATCACAACCCACAATCATCTGTTTGGTTTTGCATTCATTTTTCTCGCACTTGGAGGAATCTTTTGGTTTAACTCAACCATTGGCGGCTTCTGGAAGGGTTTCTTCATGGTCGAACCTCTCTTCTCCACCCTCTTCACATTTGGCGGTATCTGGCTTGTAAGATTTGTTCATCCTGGTTTTATTTACCTTACGGCACTCTCCTCCACACTGATCTACATTTCATTCCTGATCATGGTGTCAGTTGTGTTGTATGAACTTCTGTGGAAGAGAGGGAATTGAGAGACCTGAGAAACTCGAGAGACTTGAGAGAATTGAGAAACTTGAGCGACTTGAGAAACTTGAGAAACTTGAGAAACTTGAGAAACTCGAGAGACTTGAGAAACCTGAGAGATCGAACAAATGAAAAATTGGCCCCGCATGGGGTCGTGTATGGGTAGCAAAAATCAATAATTGAGTCGGCCCCGCATGGGGTCGTGTATGGGTAGAAATGTATGGGTAGCAAAAATCAAATATTGTGTCGGCCCCGGATGGGGTCGTGTATGGGTAGAAATGTATGGGTAACACCAAAATCAAATATTGCGTCGGCCCCGCATGGGGTCGTGTATGGGTAGCAAAAATCAAATATTGCGTCGGCCCCGCAAGGGGTCGTGTTGGGTAGAAATGTATGGGTAACACCAAAATCAAATATTTGGTCGGCCCCGCAAGGGGTCGTGTATGGGTAGCAAAAATCAATAATTGTGTCGGCCCCGCATGGGGTCGTGTATGGGTAGCAAAAATCAATAATTGTGTCGGCCCCGCATGGGGTCGTGTATGGGTAGCAAAAATCAATAATTGCGTCGGCCCCGCAAGGGGTCGTGTATGGGTAGAAATGTATGGGTAACACCAAAATCAAATATTGCGTCGGCCCCGGATGGGGTCGTGTATGGGTAGAAATGTATGGGTAGCAAAAATCAATAATTGCGTCGGCCCCGCAAGGGGTCGTGTATGGGTAGATCATTTATAATTTTCAGGGTTTTCATGCCCGTAAGATGCAAGAAAACGCCTTATCTCGGAAATAGAACTTTCTTCCAAATGATGCACTTCCTGATTACGAATATATATGTGAATTCTATCCAGCTCCGTTTTTCCGATAGAAAATGCGCCGTAACCTTCCTGCCAACTAAAATGCCCGTGAATAAATCGCTTTTCGTTTATAAATTTTGATGATTCCGATTTAATGTCGCGGATCAAGTCAGGAAGAGATTGAATGGGATTATAGCCGATAAGGATATGTATATGATCCTCGACACCGTTAATCTCACGAACTTTGTGCTTGCGTGATTGAATGATTGCGGTAATGAATTTTAACACCTCTTGACGAAATGTTGATTTAAGAACTTTTTCTCTCGATTTAACCGCAAAAACTATGTGTAAATATATTTGTGTGTATGTTGAATGTGACAATTGTTACCCATACTTGACCCCGTCCGGGGCCAAAACATTTGTTAATTCCGTTGCTACCCATACATGACCCCGTCCGGGGCCATAACATTTTTTGATATCGTTGCTACCCGTACATGCTACCCATACTTGACCCCGTCCGGGGCCAAACCAATTTTTTGAGTTTGTCGCGACCCAATATGACTCAGGTCTCTCAGTTACTCGATTACTCAAGTTTCTCATGTCTCTCGAGTTTCTCAAGTCTCTCAGGTCTCTCAGGTTCTCAGGTTTCTCAATTCTCTCGAGATTCTCAGGTTTCTCAAGTTTCTCAAGCCTCTCTGGCACTCTACTTCAAAAACCTGTCGAACCAGTCTTTTACTTCTTTGTACCAAAAGATTGAATTTTGAGCCTGCATTACCCAGTGGTTTTCGTCGGGGAAATAGACGAGCCGTGCAGGTACACCTTTTCCTTTAAGGACACCGTATAATTCGAGTCCCTGTGTTACAACTACTCGATAATCTTTTTCGCCATGGATGACAAGCATAGGGGTAATCATCTTGCTTGCATATGATGACGGGCTGTACTTAAGTACCTGTTCCTGATTGTACCAGGGAGCACCTCCGTATGCAAGTTCACGGAAGTGAGTCATGTCGGAAGCAAACTGTCCGTAATAATTGTAAACTCCGGCATGAGAGACGAGAGCAGAAAATTTATTCGTTTGTCCGGCAATGTAATTTACAAGATATCCGCCATAACTTCCACCCGCAGCTCCGACTTTGTTTTCATCGATGAAGTCGAACTTGTCGAAAAGAAATTCATTTGCATTCATGATGTCGGTATAAGGTTTGTCACCATGGGCACCCACGATTGATTCGGCGAATTTCTCACCGAATCCTGTACTTCCATGGAAATTAACCATCGCTACTACATAACCCATCCCGGCAAAAACCTGTGAATTCCACCTGTAATGGAAATCATCGCTGAATGCTCCGTGAGGTCCGCCATGAATCAGGTGGATAAGAGGATATTTTTTTGTTTTATCGAAGTTTGGTGGATAAAGGAGGAAAAGCTGTACAGAATCTTTGTCCGCACCTGAATAGTAGTGCTCTTCGAATTTTCCGAACTGAATTTTTGCTGTAAGTTCTTCATTCAGGTCAACTATTTTGGTGAGTTTTTTTGAAGACTGATCATAAGACACAATTCTCTGTGGGGTGCTATTGTTTTGATTCAGAAAATAAACTATACTGCTGTCGGGATCGATACCGCTGTTTGTACCTTCAGCAAAAACATGCTGCAAATCTCTACCATCAGGATTAACCTTAAAAATTCCTGTCCGTCCTTTAAAATCACATGCAAAATAAATTGTGCCTGTTTTTGTATCAAACTCGTATTCACCGATGGAAAGATCAATTTTTGCGGTAAGAAGTGTATCCTTCCTGGAGGAAAGTTCGAATCTTGCGAGTTTGTTGTTTTCTGCAAGTTTATTTACATCAAGAGTTTTAAGATAAAAAACAAATTTGCCACAAGGTGAAAAGCGGGCACCTCCATCACCTGCCATGTTACTTGCCGTGATGTTTTCCATTTTACCACTTCCATCTGTTTTAAGGAGGAAGAGGTCGAAATTCAATTCTTTGAAATATGGTTTTGGAGTAACATTTGCCGAAAGTACGATCTGCAAACCGTCAGGTGAAATGTCGAAATCGGCACCACTTCCCCCTGCTGAAAGAATTGCTTCATTTGCGGGTGTAAGATCGGTCACTTTTCCCGTTGTCACATCTACTGCATAAAGATGTGTAACAAAACCGTCAGTCAGCCAACTGTCCCAGTAACGATAGTATCTGTCTTCGGTGACTTTTGCCGTAACCTTGTTCTCTTTTTTGGCTTTGATAAGCTTTTTGAGTGTATCAAGATTACCTTGGGCTTCAGGATATGTATTAGCAGCAAACGCGATTTTCTTCCCGTCCGGGAACCACTTTATTGAACCGGCGCCGAGAGGCATTTCGGTAAGGCGTACCGCTTCCCCGCCTTCACGGGAGATGATATAAATTTGTCCCCGCTCATCACCTTCTCTCTTTGCAACGAAAGCGATCTTTTTCCCGTCAGGTGACCATACAGGTGATGATTCTCCTCCTTTGCTTGAAGTGAACTTTCTGTAATCAGCAGTCTTCAGATCAAGCAGAAAAAGGTCGCTTTCGGATTCATTTTTGGATGCGTCATAAGTGGTTACTGAAAATACCGCTTCGGTTTTTGCAGGATTTACAACAAAACTTCCGATTCGTTTCATTTTCCAGATATCTTCGGCTGTCAAAGGTTTTTTATCCTGAGGAACAGCAGAAAAAACGACTAAAACGGCAAAAATGATGGTTGCAAAGATTCTCATGAACTCTCTCTATTTAGGTAATTTATCGGTAATGTTTCTTTTGTACTCGTCTCTGAATACCCCTTGTCCGGCGTAGTTTGTGTAGGAAAACACTGCCATTCCTTTTTCTTTCAGACGCTGATCTGTACTCGATATTCTGGCAATTGGATCAGGATGTGTGGAAAGAAAAGTCTCAATTCCACCACTTTTGGAACTGACTTTACCGTCATCTCTCATCTTTTCGAAAAAGAATTTCACTCCACCCGGATAATAGCGTGTGTCTTTCAGGTATTCAATCGAATATTTGTCACTTTCATCTTCATTCGAACGGCTGTTGGAAAGCAACGATAACCCTGCAAAAAGATTTGCGGCAATTTCCACATATTTGTTTGGATTTTGACCCAAAACCAGACCGATCAACATTGAAGTGCCATACTGTGCAGTCATTCTCTGGGTTGCGTGCCTCCGTTCGGCGTGTGCGATTTCATGTCCAAGTACACCTGCGAGTGCTGCTTCAGAGTCAAGATACTTTAACAGTCCCGTATAAACATACACTCTTCCACCCGGAAGAGCAAATGCGTTCAGCACATCGGGTCTGTCGATAATTTCCAACTGATAAGTGTACACATTTTTTTTGGTGATCGAATTTGATTGCAACAGGTGATAAAAAATCCTGTCGTTCAAATATTGCTTTATGGATGGATCTCCCCGGAATATTGGATATTCCTTCGGATCTGCAGCTATCTCCGCAGCCACATTTGACCCCAATGATACTTCATCAGCGTCTGAAAATATATTCAGTCCCAGACTCGAGCAGGCTGAAATGAAGAAAGTAAATGCGACCGAAAGGACGACCGCACTGTATTTATGGATTCTCATATTATACCTCGATTCGGTTGTTTATTTGCTTTCCTTTTTCTGCATTTCATCCCACAGTCTCTTTACGAGCAAGTCGATATTCAGGCGTGATGCAGAAGAGATAATCATCGGTTTTCCCCGATATCCTTTTACTTTTACTTTCTGAAGTGCTGACAAACTCTCCTCATCCAAGAGATCCGCTTTTGTCAGGGCGAGAATTTTCTTCTTTTTTGCAAGAGTTGGACTGAATTTTTTCATCTCGTTCAGCAGTGTTGCCAGATCGCGATCGTAGTCATCTGATGTAATGTCGAGAAGGAAAAGAAGAATACCTGTTCTTTCGATGTGCTTCAGAAACTGGATTCCCAAACCTTTCCCCTCACTTGCTCCCTCGATAATTCCGGGAATATCCGCCATCGTGAAAGAGTCATAGTCTCCCACGCGGACAATACCGAGATTTGGCTCAAGTGTGGTAAAAGGATAATTTGCAATTTTAGGTTTGGCTTCGGATATCACTGAAATGAGCGTGGATTTCCCCGCATTCGGAAAACCGACAAGTCCAACATCTGCGAGCAGTTTTAATTCAAGATCGGCTCTAAAACCTTTACCGGGAGTTCCGGGTTCGGCTGTTCTGGGAGTTCTGTTTACCGCTGTGGCAAACTTCGAGTTCCCCTTGCCTCCCTTTCCTCCTTTTGCAATAAGGTAGGTTTCGCCTGCTTTTTTTACATCAAGAATGGTCTTTCCCGTATCGGCATCCTTAATAATGGTTCCTACCGGAACTTTTATTATCAGGTCTTCACCTTTTCGCCCGTCCTTCAGTGAGGTGCCTCCCGGTTTACCGTCTTCGGCTGCATATTTCTTCTTATATCTAAAGTCAAGAAGAGTGTGAAGGTTATGGTCGGCGTATATATAAACCGAACCCCCGTCACCTCCGTCACCACCTGAAGGTCCGCCTTTCGGAACAAATTTTTCTCTTCTGAATGCAACTGCACCATCGCCACCTGCTCCTGCTGAAATTTCAATACTTACAAAATCTATAAACACTTTTTAACCCGTAAAACTTCTTTCTGTTTTTTCTGTTAGTAAACGCGCATACTTGTTTTTTTCGCTCAATCCGGCATTTGCAAAAATGATTGAGAGAAGGTTTCGTGCCTCACTGATACCTGCACATTTCTCAAGAGCCTCAATGCTGCTGAAAAAGTCGGAATGATCACCGTCGAAGATATGCTGAATTATCTTCAGACTTTCATCCTGATCGAGGAGCGACAAAATATTCTTTTTTTCCTTAACGGTCGAAATTTCAGGATCCACTCTGGGAGGGAAACTGAATTCATACCGCTGAACAGGTTCGTCATCAATTATCTTAACCTGTGGTTCATCATTTATCGATGGCAGTTTTGAAATTATCTCCATTGCATCATCACTGGGCTTAATCACCCCGGGTTCTACCACTTCTTCGAACTCAATTTTCTTTTTAGGAGCTGAGATCGTTTCTTCAATTGTTTTTGAGGACATCGTTTCCGGAGCTTTTCTTACCTGCTCTTCCCGTTTGAAATCAATGGGAGGCAGGTCTTCCTTTTTCTTTTCGATCACCGGAACGGGTTCCGTAATCCCCTGATCCGCAACTGTCGGGGTCTCCTCTTGTGGAAGTGGTGCCAAAACCGGTCGCTGAGGTTTGATTTCCCTGGTTACTTCGAGATGGGCATCAAAAATTGAGGTTTCATCCCCTGTGAGAACATCCTTTATTTTCCAGACACTTAATAATTCTTTCCTCTCGTAGTGAGGAAGCAACTTTTCATATGCGTCATTCAACCCCCTTGAAAGGAGGAAGAGCTTCATACATTCCCTGTCGAGCGAAGGGAACTCATCTTTATAATTGAAGAAGTGACTCAGAGCATCCACACCGTCAGAGATTATGGAATTGAAGTTACCATCAAGGAGCTTTTTGTTTACTCTCTGCATCGTTTCATCATAATCCGATTCAAGCAGTTTACCCGACTTCTGAAGTTTCTCCAGGATGTCAATATAATATCTAAAATAGTAAACCCTGTTTCGAAGATCGGCAAGGAGCCCCGGATTTACTCCGTCTTTCGAGGAAAAGATGTGCTTTTTTAGAAGGAACACTGGGTTAAAAAGAAAATTTAGATTGAATACGGCCGCCTTTTTCAAAATGACTAACAATTCTTCCTTCGAAATTGAGGCTTTTAAGCTCCCCTCTTTTTCACCTTCCAAAATGCTTTCAGCCCAAAGAAATTTGATGAATGCAGGATGAATACCCATGGACTCAAGCTCTTCAATCAAAAATTCGGTAACAGGCGAACGGGAAATCAGTTCACTGTTGAGTTTTAGTAACTTTGCTGCTTTTTCTTTAAACATCATTTTCTAACAAAAAAGGCTGTCGGGCAATATCACCGCCGACAGCCCGTTATTAAATATATTTCCGCTTACGATAAACCCGCTTTCAGGTATTCACGATTGAGGAACGCAATATTCGCCACAGAAATGCCTTTAGGACATTCAGCCTCACATGCATAAGTGTTTGTGCATGATCCGAATCCTTCCTTGTCCATCTGGGCAACCATATTGAGCACTCTCTCTTTCCTTTCCACTTTCCCTTGAGGAAGGTGACCGAGGTGTGAGACTTTTGCTGCAACAAAAAGCATGGCTGAAGCATTCTTGCATGCAGCTACACATGCACCGCATCCGATACAGGCAGCGGCATCCATTGCCAGTTCAGCATCCTTTTTAGGGATCGGAACCGCGTTACCATCGGGAGCAGAACCCGTGCTTGCAGAAATGAAACCGCCCGACTGCATTATTCTGTCGAAAGCTGACCGGTCAGTGATGCAATCTTTAATCACAGGGAACGGCTTTGCACGCCATGGCTCTACTGTAATTGTTTCTCCTTCCTTAAAGGACCTCATAAACAACTGGCAGGCTGTTACTTTCTGTCTCGGACCGTGAGGTCTGCCACTAATGTGGAGGCTGCACATCCCGCAAATACCTTCACGGCAATCGTGGTCGAATGCAACGGGTTCCTCATTTTTGGCGATAAGGTCCTCATTCAGTATGTCGAGCATCTCAAGGAAAGATGTGTCTTCAGAAATATTAGCTACCGAATAATCAACAAATCTGCCTGAATCTTTCGAATTCTTTTGACGCCATATTTTCAACTTAAAGTTCATATTTACATCTCCTTCCTATTTGTAGCTTCTTTGGCTGGGTTTGCAGTATTCGAATGTCAGCTCTTCCTTGTGAAGTTCGGGGTCATTTCCGGCACCTTTATATTCCCAGGCTGATACGAAACTAAAGTTTTCATCATCTCTTTTGGCTTCATTGTCTTCTGTCTGAGATTCCTCTCTGAAGTGACCACCGCACGATTCACGACGGTTGAGTGCATCTTTTGCCATAAGTTCAGCGAGTTCAAAGAAATCTGCAACCCGTCCGGCTTTTTCAAGCGACTGGTTCAACTCTTCATTCACTCCAAGAACTCTGACATTTTTCCAGAAATCCTCTCTCAGAGATTGAATTTCTGTGATTGCCTCTTTCAGTCCTGTCTCGTTTCTTCCCATACCGACTTTGTCCCACATTATCTTGCCAAGCTTTTTGTGGTAATAGTCGACAGAATTCGTTCCTTTTATTGAAAGAAGTTTATCGATGCCTGACTTGACATTTTTCACAGCTTCTTCAAATTCAGGTGCATCAGTGGTAACTTTCGGGAAGGTGTTAGAACCAAGATATCCTCCAACAGTGGAAGGAAGTACAAAATAACCATCGGCAAGACCCTGCATGAGTGCAGAGGCACCGAGCCTGTTGGCACCATGATCCGAGAAATTGGCTTCACCCGCGGCAAAAAGTCCGGGAACCGTGGTCATAAGATTGTAGTCGACCCACAATCCGCCCATTGTGTAATGAACTGCCGGATAGATTCTCATAGGTACTTCATACGGATTTTCATCGGTTATTTCATAATACATGTCGAAAAGATTACCATATTTCTCTTCAATTTTGGCTTTGCCCTGTCTTTTAATGGCATCTGCAAAATCGAGATAAACCGCCATTTTGGAAGAACCAACTCCTCTGCCTTCATCGCATACCTGTTTTGCGGCACGGGAGGCAACATCTCTCGGAACCAGGTTACCAAATGACGGGTAACGGCGTTCGAGATAATAATCCCTCTCTGCTTCAGGAATGTCCTGTGCCCTTCTTGTATCTCCTTTTTTCAGCGGAACCCACACCCTTCCGTCGTTCCTTAGACTCTCAGACATGAGAGTAAGTTTCGACTGGTGTTCGCCGCTTACAGGTATGCATGTCGGATGTATCTGAACAAAGCAGGGATTTCCGAAGTAGGCTCCTCTTTTGTGAGCACGCCAGATTGCACTTGTGTTGCAGCCTTTGGCATTGGTGGAGAGGTAGTAGACATTCCCGTATCCACCCGTTGCAAGAATCACGGCATCTGCTGCGTGCTTCTCGATTTCACCTGTAACCATGTTACGGGCTATAATTCCGCGGGCTTTCCCGTCAATCATTACAACATCAAGCATTTCGTGGCGTTCATACATCTTAACCTGACCAAGGCCAACCTGGCGCGAAAGTGCGCTGTATGCACCCAGCAACAACTGCTGCCCAGTCTGTCCTCTTGCATAAAATGTTCTCGAAACCTGTGCTCCACCGAATGAACGGTTGTCAAGATATCCGCCGTATTCTCTTGCGAACGGAACACCCTGTGCCACACACTGGTCGATTATGTTTACGCTTAATTCTGCAAGGCGGTAAACATTTGCCTCACGGGCACGGTAGTCGCCACCTTTTACGGTGTCGTAAAAAAGTCTGTAAATTGAATCGCCGTCATTTCTGTAATTTTTTGCAGCGTTAATTCCGCCCTGAGCGGCAATGCTGTGAGCCCTCCGGGCACTGTCCTGATAACAAAAAGCCGAAACTTCATATCCCATCTCACCAAGAGTGGCTGCAGCAGCTCCTCCGGCAAGACCTGTGCCGACTACTATCACATGATATTTTCTTCTGTTGGCAGGATTTACAAGTTTAAGGTTGAATTTGTGGTTGTACCACTTTTTCTCGATTGGTCCGGAAGGGATCTTCGAATCTAAAGCCATTATTTACCTCCTGTTCCAAATAAAAAATAGAGTGGAATGACAGCGTATAGAAGGGGAACAATGATCGCAAAAGCCAGACCAAGCCCTTTTATAACCGGCGAGTATTTCTTTCCCAAAAGCCCAAAGGTTTGGAAGGAACTCTGAAAACCATGGTTGAGGTGTATTCCGAGCAGGATCATTGCAAACACATAAAATCCTGAATAAACTGGTTGTTTGAAAGCCTCGACAACGAGTTTATACATGTCATGTTGCCCAAGAAATCTTGTCTCCACGAAAAAACTCCTCAGGTGAATCACAAGAAAAACAACTATTATCAATCCGCTCAGAAACATAGAACGGGAAGTCCAGTCACTGTTTGCGTTCGCATCCCTGACAGCATAAGCAACGGGTCTTGCTGCCCTGTTTTTTAGCCAGAGTCTGGTACCGATGAACATATGGAATACAAATCCCAAAACCAGACCGATCTCAAGTGTTCTGATAATTGGATTGGTTGACATGAATTCCGAGTAGGCATTAAATGCGACCCCGTTATCATTCATAAAAAGTTGAAAATTACCGGCGAGATGCACCAGCAGGAAGGAAATTAAAAAGAGCCCAGTTAGACCGGATACAAATTTCTGGCCGATCGAAGAGCTCAAAAACCGCAAAAACCATCCCATTACATTGATCTCCGAAAAATTGAATTGTAGTGTTTTTTAACAAAACAGACGGTTGATCCCTGAAGGAACAACCGCCCTGATAATTTTATTTTCTGCATGAATTTATTGAATTCAGAGTATATATTCAAACTCAAAAACCATCAATAAAGTGCCTTCAGGCTTTTATTTCTGATTTTTAGAATTTAAATGGCATCACAAAACTGACTCTGGGTTCAATTCTCTTCTGTGGTTCATATCCAATTACATTGTTGGAGCCGTCTCTGAGTGGCAGAAAAGTCCAGTGATATACAAGTGACACAATAAGGAATTTATATGGTTTGTACCCGACTTCAACATATGCATGCGATCTTTCATCCGTTGTAAAAAGTTCGGATTCTGATTGAATTCCCGACTTTTCATATCCGGCATAAAGAACATATGCTCCGTCTTTTGGTGAAAGATCGGTTTTTAATTGAAGGATACCACTGTTCGGAGTCTTGTCCAGTCTCTGGTAACTTCCATAAACAACCGCATAGTTTGCAATGTCAGCTCTTAAAGCACCAAACCAGCCGTTGTCACTTTCACCCATGAACTCGAGAGCCATGATCTTTCCGGCAGGTGCGCCACCAATGATCGCAAATCTTTCGATCTCATAAAGACCGTCGAAGTATGAAGGGAGGAATTTACCATCATTGAATCTTCTTTCAAACTTCGTCGAAAGTTTTACCATTCCGAGCCCGTTCAAAGAGAGCATGAAACCTGCATTAACTCCTGAACCGTAATCAGCCATTTTTGTGTAGTTCGTAAACAGATCCACACTCAACATATCGGTTTTAACCACAGGAAGCCCGAGATCTACCGAGAAACCGGTTACAGAATTTTTCTTGTCTGTTACGACAAAGTCACCCTGTGAATTGTAGGCTCCTTTTAGAACACCGGCTTTTTCGTTAAAGTCACCGGCAAATGAAAGACCAACTTCAAGGTTGCTTATTACAGGAATTTTTGCAGCAGCCTCGGAGAAACGGAGAGGTCTTACATACCCTCTTAATCCCGCAACACCACCGGCGGCAAAATCACTGTACATCGATTCAAAACCCCATTTGCCCATATCGACATCGAAGTTGAAACCGGTTTTTCTGTTATCAAAGCTCGAGCTGTTGTTATACATGTAGATCAGGTTTCCCTGCCCAAGTGTATAATAGTCGATCATACCGACCTTTGCGAATATTTCATCTTTCTTTTCACCATATCTCACATAGCGGATGATGGATAGAACCTGAGATGCTGTCTTGTAATTCTCATCGCGAAGTTTACCTTCTGGTGTGAATTCAAGATTGAGGTCGAGACCGACTCCGAATTTAGCGAAGCTGATATCAGGAGTGATTCTCAGATTGTAATGAGGCTTACCGTCGATCCAAAGAAGACCGGCACTGCCCTCAACATTTCCTGTTCCTGCTCCGGGATAGTGACTGAAATCGGGGAAGCTGCTCATTTGTGCATTGAGGTTAAAAACCATCAACACAAGTACGGAGAGAAGTAGTATTGTTCTCTTCATTTTTTCCTCTCTTATGTGAAAACTTTTTCGGTTACAAAATATCAAAAAATAACATTTTAATATATGTTTTTTTATATTTGTGACGATATTTTCTCAATCTAATTTTCTCAAATAAAGAGGTATTCCCTGCTCACTTTGTTCAGACCCGTCAATTTTATCATTTCTTTTATCTCGGGATTCCTCTCTGTCTTTATTGCCATGGGTGGAGTATACTCCGATACTGTCCTTTTTTTTGGAAGTCTCATCGGACTTTCAGCGGGACTTGTTGGATCAGGTGGCAATATCATTAACGATATTCTGGATGTGGAGACGGATAAAATCAACCGTCCCGATCGCCCGCTCCCCTCAGGGAAGGTCTCCGAGACGACTGCGATGCGTCTCTATCTTTTCACCAAAATGGGCGGAATATTTTTTGCATCCCTCGCAGGGATAATCCCGGCGGTTATTGCAGCGCTCTCCTCCATCGTCATCTTTTTCTATTCATACTATCTTAAAAACATTCCACTGGCGGGAAACATCACGGTTGCATTTTTCACGGGGTTGATTTTCGTTTTCGGTGCCTCGGCGGTCGACAACTACAATGGTGTGATTTTTCCCTTCATTTTCTCGTTTTTCATTAATCTGATCAGAGAAATTGTAAAGGATATTGAGGATATGGAAGGGGATGAAGCGACTGAAGTGACTACATTTCCCATAGTTTTCGGGTTGGATGCATCAAAGAAATTAATTTCCATACTGAGTCTTGTGCTGGTAGTTCTTGTATTCCTCCCTTTTGCATTTCAGGTGTACAGGATTGAATATCTTGTCATTATTTCGTTGTCTGTGGCTCCGGGGCTGGTATCATCAATGGACGCAGTGAGAAAAGCAAGCCGTAAAGAAGACTATACAGTTATCAGCAGAAATCTTAAATGGATAATGATTCTCGGAATCGTGGCGATATTGTTCGGCTTATGAAATCATTTGACGATTTTTACCGGGTCAGATTTAAAACTGAATTTCTCGCGGGAACTGACGAAGCAGGAAGAGGACCGCTTGCCGGACCTGTAATGGCAGCTGCAGTCATTCTTCCCCCGGATCTGGATCTTCCCGGAGTGAATGATTCCAAAAAATTGACCGACAAAAAAAGAAGGGAATTGAAAGAGGTAATTTATACTTATGCTCTAACGGTAAGATTTACTGCAATCGATGCCGAAGAGATCGACAGAATAAATATTTTAAGGGCCTCCCTGTTTGCCATGAAGGTCTCAGTGGAATCGCTTACCACAAAACCGGGCGTTATCCTCGTTGACGGAAATAAATCTTTCGATTCAGATGTTCCGCTTCTCCCCATTGTAAAAGGCGATGCAAAATCCCTTTCCATTGCCGCAGCCTCGATCATCGCAAAAGTCGCAAGGGATGATGCCATGTTCGAACTATCGCGAATCCATCCCGAATACGGCTGGGAGCACAACAAAGGATACCCGACGAAAGAACATATTGCTGC
This sequence comes from Bacteroidota bacterium, assembly GCA_020161395.1. Classification (NCBI taxonomy): domain Bacteria; kingdom Pseudomonadati; phylum Bacteroidota; species Bacteroidota bacterium. The sequence continues at coordinate 16,520 of JAIUOE010000013.1, read as the reverse complement.
TCTCAAGAAGTATGGACCAACTCATTACCACCGAAAAACATTTATTGATCACATAATTGGACCGGATTTGTTTAATCAAAACTAAAATCCTGACACAGATGATGATCTACTAAAACTCAAAATCCCGGATGTCTGACTTCCAATCCTGAAAGCGATTACGACCCGCTGGGATAATTCAAACTGTCATCTCGTTCTTACAAGACGGAAACCGAGAAAGTCGTACTTAAGGTCCGGAGCAAAATTGTACCTGACAGCCACGCGGGAGTACTGGGCGCTGCTGCTCCAACTGCCTCCACGAGCAACCCGGTGGGTACCTGTTTCGGGACCTGTCGGATTTGTCTGACTTGCCGCCGAGTAGTCGCCGTACCAGTCCCAGCACCATTCCCAAACATTTCCATTCATACCGTAAATACCCAACTGGTTCGGACTTTTCTCACCTGCATCATGTGTGGTGTTATTGGAATTGTTGTTGTACCACGCGACAGCATCAATATTGTTACTTCCACTATACAGGGTGTTGGTCGTCAAGGCACCACCTCTTGCAGCATATTCCCACTCGGCTTCTGTTGGCAATCTGTAGCCGTTAGCGCTCAAGTTGGCAGTGACGATTGAACCGTTAATGGTGTAGACTGGAGTAAGTCCCTCCCTCGTACTCAATAAATTACAAAAATTAATAATTTCGAACCAGGTTACAGATTCCATGGGTTTGCTGTTACCAATAAAATTCGCCGGGTTGGTTCCCATTACTGTCAGCCATTCCATCTGATTTACCTCAAATTTTCTTATTTCATATGCAGAAAGAGTAACCTGATGTGAGGGTCGTTCATTATCGAGGCATACACCCTGATCTGAAGTGCATCCCATCGTGAAGGTGCCTCCCGGAATGAATACCATCTGAGTGTAATCCTGCTGTAACTGATAACTCCTCGGCTGGTTTTGTCCGCTTGTTACAGATATATTTTCCGTCTGGCTGATATAATCGGGAGCCTCCACCCTCAAGGTATAATTTCCGGGTACTATGTTCGAGATTGTTCCGTTCCCGGAGAGAGTTTTTAAGGTCGTTCCGTTGTAAATCAATTTTGTTACTGTGGTCGCGATATTCGATGTTATCTGAACCGAACCATAGGGGATACTTACAATCTTTTGTTCGTCTTTAATCAAATTGAAATCCCCGAACCATAACGGTGAATTTGGTTCCTGAATTTCAACAGTATAATAACCTGTAATCAACGAATCCAGTAATCTGCTGCCTTGCCAGGTGAACTGGTCCACCAGGTCTCTTTTCAGTTTGCATGTGGAGCCGGGTGCGACTACATTAATACTCCCCGTTTCCCATTCAATAATCCTGTTTTCGTTTTGATTGATGGTAAAATTGGTGCTTGGAGCAGGTGCCCCCGGGAACATCTGACTCTTTAAAGTGTAACTTCCCGCAAGCCATGGATTAAACTCTTTTGTCCCTGACCATACATGTTGCCCAACGCCATCCACCAGAAGAGTATTCTTGTAGTCACTCTTTGTTTTTATCGTGAAACTGCCAATCGGTGGTTCAACTGTTTTGGTTTGAAGTTTAACAATTGACACATTGCTTACATAATCGGGGAGCAACGCATTAACCTTAACCTTTACGGTGTAATCTCCTGTCCAAAGTGAATCAAATAATCTGCTGCCGTTCCAGCGTTCAACTTCTGTAGTTCCCCTCAACAAAACACACTGCATCTGACTCTGAACCTTGACATCAAGTTTACCGTATTCAAGCTCAACCACTTTGGTTTGCTGTTTTGCCAAAGTAAAACTCGTGGAATATTCAGGAAGCAAGGGATTAACTTTTATCTTCACCGTATAATCCCCGACCCAAAGAGAGTCATATTTTCTGCTGCCGTTCCATCGTTCAAGTTCTGTAGCGCCACTCAACAGCACACATTCCATCTGAACCGGAACCCTTATGTCGAGCGTGCCATAATCGAGTTCAATTACTTTGACCTGCTGTTTTATTAATGTAAAACTTGTTGAATATTCCGGAAGTAATGGATTTGGCTTTATTTTCACGGTATAATCCCCAACCCAAAGAGAGTCAAACCGTTTACTCCCAAACCAGCGGTCAAGCTCAACATTCCCCCGAAACAAGATACATTCCATCTGATTTCTGGCTTTGATATCGAGCTTTGCATAATCCAGTTCAACCACTTTTGTCTGTTGTTTCACAATCGTAATATTGGATGTGTAATCCGGAACCAGCGGGTGCACTTTTACTTTTATCTGATAGGTACCTGCCCAAAGTGAATCGATAATCCTCCTGCCATTCCACCGGTACAGCTCAGTCGAGTCGTTAATCGACAGGATTGCCTCCATTGTAGAGGGAATTCTAACATCCAGTTTTCCTGACTCCATCTCAAGAACGAAAGTTTGTGCTTTTGATACAGTAATATCCCTTGTCAAATAATCGGGAACTCCCGGAACACCCAGTTTAACTTTGTAGGCACCAGTCCAGATTGTATCAATTTTGAGACTTCCTTTTCCGGAAAAAAGGGATTTATTGTCTTTTGTAACTTCCCAGGTAAAATCGGATTTGAGTCTTATATCCAATGACCCGATGGCAGATTCAACAACTTTTTTCTGATTTACACCAAGCTCAAAACTTTCCTCAAAAGACGAGTTGAATTTATCAGAGGTAATTTTGACCTTGTAAGTCCCTTCAGCCAAGCCCGGAATTAATTTCGATCCTGTCCATTCCGATACTATATCACTCGATTTGTAAAGTATGCATTTAGCGTCCGCGGTTGTAATCACCTGAACGGAACCGCTCGGCAACACCTGTACAGGGTTGTCGACTGAAGCACAACCTTGAATAAAAATCATAAATATTGACACCGCAAAAAGAGTAACCATTTTTAGTATCGTATGAATCATAAATATTTTCTCGTTCGTTTTTGATTTATTAAATTCATCCTGCTCTGGAGAGCTGTGAGCTATGATCTATGAGCTATGAGCTACTTCAAACCTCAAATTTTAAAGTTCATTTTTGAATAGTTGCAAAATACCCTAAAAACAAAATTATGAAAGCTTTGGCAAATTTTTATGGTAATTTTTAGTGATTTTTCGAAAATAATCATGGAGCGGCTTTTATCATCTGTGGAATCCGTGCCATATCCGTGAAATCTGTGTAACTGTTTCTATTCTCTGCTAATTACAAATAATGTTTAGTTTTGAATGAGAGATTTTAGAATTTTGAGAGGCAGAACTTTGGAAGAGAAAACCGGCATTCGTTCCTGGGCACTTGATGCACTAAGAGGCTTTGCAATTCTTACCATGATACTATCAGGGAGAATTTCCTGGGGTAACCTCCCGGGCTGGATGTATCATGCTCAGATTCCTCCACCGGCACATAAATTTGATCCGACACTTCCCGGAATTACTTGGGTTGACCTCGTATTCCCTTTCTTCCTTTTTGCCATGGGTGCGGCATTTCCACTTGCTCTCTCTAAAAAAATCAAGGACGGTAAAGTATCAACCGACTTGATTATCCAGATTTTCAAAAGAGGGGTTCTTCTCTCATTTTTTGCGATTGCAATTCAACACCTTCGTCCACATGTGATGAGTAAAAGTCCTGATGCAGCCACATATTTGATTGCATTGTTGGGATTCGGACTCCTTTTCCTGATTTTCTGGCGATTTCCTTCATCGATATCCAAAAATACGGGCTTAATCCTCAGAAGTGCCGGCTGGGTTGGAATCGCGGTTCTTCTTGCTCTCGTTACATACCCCGACGGTTCAGGTTTCAAAATGTCGCGGTTTGACATCATCATTGCCGTTCTTGCGAATGTTTCTGTGGCAGGCTCGCTGATCTGGCTCTTTACGCGTGAAAACATTTTAGTAAGACTCGGAATAATGGCGATAATTCTTGCAATCAGGCTCTCCCACAATTCCGATGCTGGATTCATCAAAGATCTTGCATCACTTCAACCATCGGGCTGGGTAGTGAATGTAAATTTCCTGAAATACCTTTTTGTTGTGATACCCGGGACAATCGCAGGAGACATTATCGTTAAAATGATGAGGACCGACACTTCCGTGATTTCGGGAACATTTTCGGAATACAAAACCAAGGCCCTCTGGCTCATGCTTTTTATGGCAGGATTCATTCTGCTATCCCTCGTAACTCTTTATAACAGATGGGTTTGGTAGGGCTTCATCGGTGGGCTCACTCTTGTGGCAGCATCATGGGTTTTGATTAAGGAAATGAAGGGAGACTACTACGATATCCTCAAACAGCTTTTCATTTGGGGCTCATTCTGGTTTATTACCGGTTTCTTTTTTGAACCTTTCGAAGGAGGGATAAAGAAAGATCACTCAACAATGAGTTACTATTTCCTTACATCAGGACTTGCACTTTACTTCATCATTTTCTCCTCATTGTTAATCGATTTCTTCAAAAAGAAGAGCTATATGAGTCTCCTGATAGACAGCGGACAGAATCCAATGATCGCCTATGCTGGCGGTGGAAACCTGATAACCCCGGTTTTGGGGCTGTTGGCAATTGAAGGCTTGATGAACGAGTACTTCACTACCCCGGTACTTGGAGCACTAAAGGGATTCCTGGTCACTCTCGCACTCGCTTACATCGTGAAGCTTTTCACAAAATATAAAATATTTTGGAGGAGTTGATTACGGAATCAGGTCGGCTTTAATTTCTTCCATTATCCGGTTGATGTCTTTTTTTTCTTCCATGCAGGTACGGAGGTCAAGAGCAAGTTCGCTTGTTTTTAAGGGGTCGGAAGTACGGGCAATATCTGCCTGAATATCTTTAATTGTCTGATCTATTCGCAGAAGTCTGAATTTTTTTACCGAATCAATCGTAAAAACAGAGAGGGCTGCTGCCGGATTCACAGGGAGCAGGTCTTCGAGGTGTTCACTGATTCTGTGCTTTTCGAGAACGAGATTCATAATATATGACTGTTCCTCTTCCAGGTATCTTCCCTGCAGGTTATTGACCGAAGGGATTGTGCCCGATTCGAGCTCCTCGTAAACTTTTTCTGCGATACCGTAATGTATCGGTACGGTGTATTCTTCGGGTCTGATGAACTGGAAAATAAACTGCAGCACTCGCTCATCCCCCTCAAACATCAATCTTATCAGTTCAATTTCATTCAATTCGGTGGCAGTTCTTGTCTGATGCCCTGAATATTCATCGGTTTTTACAACGGCGGTACCGGTGTCACCCCTTTTTTCCCCGGTTGGAAGCTGTCTTTCCCTCGGTTCGATGTGTCGCTGTTCCACATCCTGAGTCCTGATCCTGCTGACTTCCTCTTCGAGAATTCTTTCACGGAACTGAAACTTCTCGGCAATTTTTTTGATAAGTACTGTGCGTCTGAGTTCGTCAGGAATAAGAGCAACGGGACGCACCATCTCCTTTATCGCTTCAGTCATCTTGTCGGGATTGTTGAACCAGCCCCCTTTTTCAAATGACAGATACTGGTAATCTATAAACTCTTTTGCATTCTTAACGAATTCCAAAAATTCTTTGGCACCGTGTTTATGTACGAAGGAATCGGGATCCTCACCCTCGGGAAGTGACATTATCATCAAATTCAGATTGTGCCTGAGCACCACTTCGATGCTTCGCATTGCAGCTTTATAACCTGCAGGGTCCGAATCGAACAAAAGGTAAATGTTTTTTGTGTAGGATGAAAGGAGTTTCACCTGCTCATCAGTTAGAGCAGTACCGGAAACCGCCGCAATATTCTTTATACCATTCTGAAAAAGGGAGATTACATCCAGATAGCCTTCAACCACAATGACCTGATCGAGTCTGCGGATTTCATCCTTGGAATGTGAAAGACCATACAACACCCGCGACTTGTTGTAAATCGGACTTTCGGGTGAGTTGATATATTTTCCCGTATCAGTCCGCTTTTCGAGAATTCTGCCACCTGCCCCGATTTCCCTTCCGTGGTGAGAGAAGATTGGGAATATCAGTCTGCCCGCAAATCTCTCATACAATTTCCCTTCAGACTCACCCAGAAATCCAAGTTCAATCGCTTTTTTCAGGTCGAATCCGCCTTTTTTGTAAAATTCAATCAGCTTTCCGCGGACTCCGGGTGCATATCCGAGACTGAAATTTTTGATGGAAGCATCATTAATTTTCCGGTTTCGGATGTACTCAAGAATATGTTTGTGGTCGGGGTTTTGAATTAGCTGTTCAGCAAAAAAACGAATTGTGGCTTTCGTCAGATTGTAATATTCTTCATACCTTTTTTGTTCTTCATTCGCTTTTTCATCCTGAACGGGCAAATCCACTCCATATTCGCGGGCGAGCTCACGAACAGCATCCAAAAAGGAGAGATTGCTGTAATCCATCAGAAACTTTATGGAGTTCCCCCCCTTGTGGCAGCCAAAACAGTTGTAAATCTGCTTTTTGGGGCTCACCATGAACGAAGGAGATTTTTCGGAGTGAAACGGGCACAGTCCGCTGTAGTTGGAACCCGACCGTTTCAAACGGACATACTTCGAAACCACATCGACTATATCCGCGGCAAGTAAAACTTCTTGGATTTTTTCTTCAGATATTTGCATTTTTTGACTTGATAGAGCAGAAGCGGAATGAGCAGACTTGTAAACCGGATTTACCTTCTTGCATTCCACCGGAACTATGAACTTTATTCTTTCCTTTTAAGTTTATTCACAAAAATAACTCTTCAGAAGATATATTTAAATTTAATTTTTGATTCTTTTAAATTTTGAAAAATAAAACCCTGCCATGACACAAATTTTTGATCCAAAAGTGCTGTTGACCAACAATGTTTATGCTCTAAAGAAGTATTGCAATTCATTGACTGAATATTCCAGATATGTAACCCGGGAAGTGAAGGTTGGAGATATCGGAATTGGTGGTTCGAATCCCATCCGCATTCAAAGCATGACCACGACTGACACAATGGATACAAAAGGCACTGTCGAACAGTCGATACGAATGATCGAAGCCGGTTGTGAACTGGTAAGAATAACCGCACCCAGCCTGAAAGAAGCAAAAAACCTTGAGATCATTAAAAATGAGCTCAGGGCAAGAGGTTATAACACACCTCTCGTGGCAGACATCCACTTCACACCAAATGCTGCCGAACTCGCCGCAAGAATTGTGGAAAAAGTAAGGGTAAATCCCGGAAACTATGTCGATAGAAAAAGATTTGAAGTAATTGAGTACGATGACACAACCTATATGGCAGAGGTTGACAGAATCAGGACGAGGTTCACCCCTCTCGTCAAGATTTGCAAGGAATATGGTACAGCCATGAGAATCGGCACAAACCACGGCTCTCTTTCTGACAGAATAATGAGCCGCTTCGGCGATACCCCGTTGGGAATGGTTGAATCTGCCCTTGAGTTTGTAAGAATCTGCCGGGATGAAAACTATCACAATATTGTCCTCTCAATGAAAGCGAGCAATACCCAGGTGATGGTCGAAGCATATCGACTGCTCGTAAGTAAAATGGAAGAGGAGGGAATGGATTACCCCCTTCATCTCGGTGTAACCGAAGCCGGTGGAGGCGAGGACGGCAGAATAAAGTCGGCTCTTGGAATTGGTGCACTGCTCGAAGATGGTTTGGGAGACACAATCAGGGTCAGTCTGACTGAAGACCCCGAATTCGAATCACCCGTTGCCATCGCCCTTGCCAACAGATACGATGACAGAAAAAGCCATACACCAATACCCGATGCAGGTGTCTCCCCAATAAACCCATTCGACTACAAGAGGCGCGAGACACTGCAGCTTCTGAATACAGGTGGTTCATCAGTGCCTGTCGTAGTCTCTGATTTATCCAACGCTGATGTCTCAACTCCTGAGGCATTGGCTTCTGTCGGTTATTTTTATGATGAACCAACCGACAAGTGGAACATGAATGATCAGGCAAGCGATTATTTTTACTTCGGTGAAAATCTGCCCGGGTTTGATCTTCCTCACGGCTCAAGGGGAATTTTCACCTATAAATTCTGGAAAAGTCTCGAGAACAAGGGAAGGTCGCTCCCCCTCCTGACTAAAGAGGAATATCTTTCGGAAAATGATCCCGAACTCCTTTTCAAATTTCTCAGCATTTCGCTGCCTGAACTTGACAAGGAAACAGTCAGCCGTCTGAAGGAAGATTCATATACTATTATTATTCTCGGAACAGATAACGAACACGGACTCGCCGAACAAAGACGGTTTTTCTTCGAACTGATTCAAAATGAAATCAGGAATCCCGTGGTACTTCACCGCCACTATAAAAATATTAACGCTGAAAATTTTCTCCTCTATCCTGCAACTGATTTTGGAGGTTTACTTATTGATGGTTTTGGTGACGGAGTATTCGTTACGGTTGAGAGTTCGGAAACCGGGTTCAATCATGATACTGAAACTGTGAACAGAGTACTCTTCGGAATTTTACAGGCTGCCCGGGTGAGAACCTCCAAAACTGAATATATTGCATGCCCCTCGTGCGGAAGAACCCTTTTCGACCTGCAGGAGACAACGGAAATGATCCGTAAAAGAACCTCGCACCTCAAAGGAGTAAAGATCGCCATCATGGGTTGCATTGTGAACGGACCCGGTGAAATGGCTGATGCAGATTATGGCTATGTAGGAAGCGGTCCCGGAAAAATTACCCTTTACCGGGGAAAAGAGGTTGTTACAAAAGCCATCGCTACCGAATTTGCAGTAGACAAACTGATTGATCTGATAAAAGAAGATGACAATTGGGTGGAACCTGTTTAATTGTTTGCCTTAATGTATTGCAATTTCATTATAAACTTTCAGGTATATTTTGCCACGTAACGAAAAATTTATATTTTTGTAAAGTTTATGTTTACACTTTGCAAAATGACGAAAAAACCAATTAGACAATTTATACCTAACAACAGCAACGCTTTTTAGTTACCGTTTTATTTACCGCACTTCACGTTTACGAAGTGCTTTTTTTTTCTTATGACAGTACAACAAATATCAATTTTTTTTGAAAGTTGGGCACCAAAGTTCATCCAATGGGAGCGGGATAACACCGGATTACTGGTCGGCTCAGGCAGACAGGAGGTAACCGGAGTCTTGCTTTGTTTCGATGTTACTGAAGATGCCCTCGAGCGAGCACAGAAATTAAAGTGCAACCTGATAATCAGCCACCACCCGCTGATCTTTTTTCCTCTTAAAAAGATAACCCCGGACTCAGGCAGAACTTCAAAATTGATTTACAAACTTATCCAAAACAATCTCACCCTCCTTTCTTACCATACAAACCTCGATTTCACCCATGACGGCGTCAACCACCAGTTGGCAAAAAAATTAAACCTTTCAAATTTATCATACTTGAAACCTGTATCAGGCAAGTCGATGAAATTGGTGGTATTTGTGCCTGAAAATGATCTGGATGCCGTTTCTGCTGCAATTTTTTCTGCGGGAGGTGGAGTAATTGGTGAGTACAAAAACTGCAGTTTCACCTCAACCGGTACAGGGAGTTTCCTTGGCAGCGAAAACAGCAATCCTTCAATCGGCAAGAAATCATCTTTTGAAAAGGTGAACGAAATCCGTCTCGAAGTTCTGGTCGACGAAGGAAATGTAAAAAAAGTTGTGCATGCCATGAAGAGTGTTCATTCTTATGAAGAACCCGCTTACGATATCTACCCTTTAAAAAATGATGAAACCCGTTACGGTATGGGTGTTACCGGAACTTTGCCCGAAGAGATGAATGGAACAACCTTTTTGGAGCATGTGGCTACAGCTCTCGGTTGCAAGGCTTTAAGACATTCAAAAGTAACAGATAAAAAGATTAAAAAAGTGGCTGTATTTGGAGGTTCTGCCTCAGAATACTGGGAGGATGCCACTGCCGCCGGTTGCGATGCCTTCGTGACAGCGGATATAAAATACCATACATTTCAGGATGCAGAAGACGACATTCTGATTGTGGACGCAGGACATTTTGAAACTGAGGTCCCGGTACTTCAGGAAATGAAGAAAAAACTCGATGATTTTCTTGCAAAAGAAAACGAGGACACAAAAGTTTTTATTTACGACGGTGATGCGAATCCTGTCCACTACTTCAATTTTTAAATAGGAGAATATACATTGAAAAATAACTTGGTGCTTTTCTATCAGGTTCAGATGATAGACAGAAGTATAGACAAACTCGAAGAGCAAAGAGGCGATCTTCCTCTGACAGTTGAAGCTCTCGAATCAAGATTGGAAACCCTCAAACAAACCATTGAAGAAATGGTAGCTCAGAGAGTTGACGCGGTCGAAAGAAGAGAAGCTAACAATGAAAAGATCAAAGAGCTTCTCGACAATCAAAAGAGAGCCAAAGCACAACTCTACAAAGTAAGAAACAACAAAGAGTACGATACCATCACAAAGTCGATCGACGCTGCGGATGCTGAATGTACAAGACTCGAAAAAGAGAGCGATTTCCTTGTTTCGACCATGGAAAAAGTTGATGAAGAGATTGCAGCCCTCAACCCAAAAGTTGCTGAACTTGAAGAAGACCTTGAACACAAACGGAATGAACTGGCTCTCATCAAAGAAAACAACGCAATGGAAGAGCAAAAACTCCTTAAACAGAGAGAATCCCTCGTTGCCCAGATGAAAAAGAGCGACTATTCACTCTACACCCGTGTTCGCTCTGCTAAAAAAGGACTCGCCGTAGCAAGAATCAGAAGAAACGCCTGCTCCGGATGCCAGACCATCATACCTGCCCAAAGACAACTTGAAATCAGACGCAATGCCCGTATGTTCACTTGCGAATACTGCGGAAGAATCATCGTGTCTGCCGAAATCGCCAATGAAGCCGGAGAAATGGACGAATAGCTATTTATTAGTTATGAGTTTTGAGTTATGAGTTTGTGTATTAGAGGCTGATTGATGACTCTGCACGAGGATAGAAGCATGGAGTTTGCTGTCAGGATTGTAAAACTTTCCAGATATCTTTCAGAGAAGAAAGAATTTGTGCTCGCAACACAAATCCTGAAATCCGGTACAAGCATCGGAGCAAACATAAGTGAGGCAAAATATGCAGAATCTACAACAGATTTTATACACAAACTCTCCATAGCTCAAAAAGAGTGTTCAGAGACCTCATTTTGGCTAAAATTATTATTTAAATCTGAAATTCTTACACAAATCGAATTTGAAAGCATACATGCAGAATGTGAAGAACTGCTCAGGTTGCTGACCTCATCAATAAAAACTCTCAAACAAAAGAACTCCCAACCAAAAAATAAATAATAACTCATAACTAAAAACTGTTTTTCTCCTTCCCTTTTTGTATATTTGCTCATTGTAAATAATTTTCATAAATTTTTAAATCACGGAATATTTTTATAGACTTGACTTGGCAATCGCTGTCGCGATTATAACGGCAGAGGAAAGTCCGGACTCCTCAGGACAGGACGCCGGGTAACGCCCGGGAGGTTATCTGTAATGGATAATTTACGGAAAGTGCCGCAGAAAAGATACCGCCCCGAGTGATCGGGGTAAGGGTGAAATGGCAGGGTAAGAGCCTACCGCGTGGATGGTAACATCCTCGGCAAGGTAAACCCCGTCCGGAGCAAAGCCAAGCAGAAGACGATTCCCGTTCTGCGGGATGAAGGGCTGTCCGTCCAATGTCTTCGGGTAGGCTGCTCGAGGTGAAAAGTAATTTTCATCCCAGATAAATGATTGCCTTCGGTTTATTTAATTTTTACAATATGAGTTTACACCTGATGACATTGTCTGTGCAAAGATTTAAGTATCCACCCGGAAGATAATTCCGTTCGGCTCACTCGCCATTAAGTGTAGTCATTTGTAGAAATTTCTTTTAACCGGAACAGAATCCGGCTTACAAGTCAGGTCTATATCTTATATTTCCACGGTAAGTTCACTATGCCAACTAAACGGTGGAAGATCAGATCTGTTCGTGACGATCTCGAGATTAAATCTCTCGCAGACTCTCTGAACATCTCCGAAGTACTCGCTAAACTGCTGATTCACAGGAACATAAAAAGTTTCCCGGCAGCGAGATATTTCTTTAAGCCTGACCTCGAAGGTCTTCACAATCCATTCCTGATGCATGGCATGCAGATTGCTGCACGGCGTGTAATTCAAGCCATTACATCAAATGAAAAAATACTCGTCTACGGCGATTATGATGTTGATGGCACATGCTCAACTGCACTAATGTATATGTTTCTGAAGGAACTGGGTGCCAATGTTGAGTTTTTTATCCCCAATCGACTTCGTGATGGATACGGAATTACCAGTCACGGTATCGACCATGTAAAGTCTACAGGCTCCTCCCTCCTTATCTCTGTGGATTGCGGAATTACCGCGGTGGAAGAGGCTGCTTATGCAAAATCCCTCGGCATCGACATGATTATTTGTGATCATCATCAGCCCAGAGAGGTTTTACCCGCTGCCTTTGCAGTTCTCGACCCTTTGAAACCGGGTTGCAACTATCCTTTCAAATATCTTTCCGGAGCAGGTGTAGCATTCAAACTTGCACAGGCTGTAGCAGCACTTCTCGGCAAGCAGTCACTCCCGATGAAATATCTTGATCTTGTAGCAATGGCAGGTGCAGCAGATATTGTTCCACTTTCTGATGAGAACAGAATTCTTGTAATGTATGGCCTTGATTTGATCAACAAGTCACCCAGACCGGGGGTTTTGGCGCTCATGAAGGCGACAAGAATAGAGCCCGGACAGTTGAATGCGGGACAAATCGTATTTTCCATCGCGCCGCGAATTAATGCTGCCGGCAGATTAAGCGATGCAAAAATTGCCGTCGAACTCTTGATGACTGATGATTATTCGCGCGCTGAAGAACTCTCCCGTCTCCTCGAAACTGAAAACTGGGAAAGAAGAAAGCTTGACGAGGAGACTCTGAATTCCGCTCTCGAGAAGGTGTTAAGAATCCACGATCTCGAAGAAGACATGGCACTGGTGCTTCACGAAGAAGAATGGCATCCGGGTGTGATTGGCATTGTTGCTTCCAGACTGGTCGAACTTTATTACAGACCAACTGTAATGCTTACGACCATTGACGGTGTGGCGAAAGGTTCCGCAAGAAGTATTCCCAACTTCAATATTTACGAAGCACTTAAACACTGTAGTGACCTGTTAAATCATTATGGAGGACATCAGGCTGCCGCCGGACTTTCGATTAACATTGATAATATTCCGGAGTTCAGGAGGAGATTCAATATTCTGGCAAAGGAACAGATAAAAAATGACGACCTCATCCCTCAAATTGAAATTGACACCAAAATCAAACTTTCTGAAATCACACCAAAATTTTTAAGAATACTCCACCAGTTTGCTCCATTCGGACCTGATAACCCGCGACCCGTCTTTTTGTCCGAAGATGTTTCGCACACAGGATTTGTCAGAAAAGTGGGACACAACCACTTGCTCCTCCAGCTTCGGCAGAACGGCAACGACAAAATTTTCGATGCAATCGGTTTCGATCTGGGTCACTTCGAAGAACAGGTAAAAGAGAAATCTACCCGACTCGATATCGTCTACACCATTGACAATACCGGTCGCGAATGTAAACCGCATCCACAACTGAGGATAAAAGACCTTAGAGTCAGGTATTAGGTATTAGGTATTAGGTATTAGGTATAGAATTTACAGAAATTTACTGTCTATTCCAAATTCATTTTTTTTTGAAGCGACGAGATTTGGGTAGAATTTTTTGTCCTCGGTACAAAGTCTGTATATCGAATTAATACCTAATACCTAATAATTAATACCTAATTTGTTGCTATCACAACCTGAACGATGCCGAAGGTGAAGAGGTGACGGTCAACTTTGGAGAAACCGGCTTCTTTGAAGAGTTTGACGAGATCAACATTTTTGTCGAAGTCTTCCACGGAGTCGGGCAGATAGTCGTAAGCCATAGGATGTCCCGAAACCATTTTACCTACCATCGGAAGTACATTTTTAAAGTAGAATTTGTAGATTGCTTTGAAAAATCTGTTTTTTGGCATTGCGAACTCCAAAACTGTAGCCCGTCCGCCTTTTTTTATTATTCTGTTGAATTCTTTGAATGCCAGCGGGATATCATAGAAGTTTCTTACGCCAAATGCGACTGTTACATTTGTTACTGAATCTGCCTTAAGAGGAATAAACTCGGCAGCAGTCTGAAAGTTCTTTTTATTTATCCAGTCAACTTTTTTATTGAATAGTGTAAGCATATTGTAGGAGAAATCCGCACCGTAAATCTGTGTTACGCCATATTTTCTTGCCTGAATAGCCACATCACCGGTTCCACACGCCATGTCGAGCAGAATCGAATTTCCGTCGAGCCTGCTAAGTTTCAGAGCCTTTTTCCTCCAATATTTATCGACACCGGCGCTTAAAACCCTGTTCAGCAGGTCGTAGCGCGAGGCTATCGAGTCAAACATTTTTTTTACTTCAATTTTCTTTTCTTCTTTTGCGAATAAGGAGGTTGACATTCTTGCTCAATTAATAATTATAAAATAGTAACAATCAAAATCACGAATCTGTTTCAAAATTCCCTGATAAAGAGTTGGAAAGTTCGATAAAATCTGCGAGAGTAAGCTGTTCGGCTCTCAAACCGAGGTCAACGGGGGGTATATAATCAACATTCATTTCCGACAGGACCGGAGAAAGAGCATTGCGAAGAGTCTTTCTCCTTTGGTTAAAAGCGGTTCTGACTACCCTTCTGAAAAGTTTGTGATCCTTTATCAGGGATTCATCTTTGTTGAAATGAAGTGAAATGATAGCCGAATCCACTTTTGGTTTGGGGAAAAATACAGTTGAAGGTACCTTAAAATGATACTCCAGAGTTGCATAGACCCCAAGAACTACGCTTAAAATTCCGTATTCCTTGTTCCCGGGTGGAGCAGTTATTCTTTTTGCCACTTCCAGTTGTACCATAAGCATCACATCTTTTACGACATCTCTATCCTCGAGTAACTTGAAAATTATTGGAGTGGTGATGTTGTAAGGTATGTTACCGATTACCCGGATTTTGTTGCTTCCCGCCACTTCCCTTATATTCACTTTCATAAAATCTCCCTCGATAATTTGAAGTGACGGAAATTTTACTTTGAGCAGTTCGATTGCACGGGTATCAATCTCGACAACCCGGAGATTTTCGCTTGCAGCAAGAATTTTTTCTGTGATGGCTCCTTTGCCGGGACCTATCTCAAGAATAGTGTCATCTTTTTGAGGGGAAAATGAGTCAACAATCTTGTTTATATAGTGGGGGTCTGTCAGGAAATTCTGACCAAATCTTTTTAGTGGCTTCAAATGTTTTGCGGGTTCTATTAATTTTATATTTTTAGATTCAGAATTTTGTAAAATGAGACCGAAACTTACTAATATTAGATGACTTTCAAGTCAGACCATTTCCATTATTAAAAAGGACACATTGTGGAACCGAAATTTGTCGTAAGTCTGGATGTTGGCGGCACCAAAAAACTCGCCTCAGTCGTCAACTCAGCCCAAGGAATAATTTCAAGCCTTAAAAAACAGACCCCGGAGAACAACTCGCACGAGTCATTCTCAGGTTCTCTTGTCGATCTGACCAATGAGGTTATTCAACAGTCGGGCATCACGCCCGAACAGGTAGCCTCCATTGCAGTAGGTATTCCCGGATCTGTAAACATAGAAACCGGGATCATAGGAATGGCTCCAAATCTCGGGTTGAAAAACTACAATGTGAAAGAACACCTGAACAACCGGCTCCCCTACCCTGTCCTGATCGAAAATGATGTGAACCTCGCTGCAGCGGGCGAACTTGCCTTCGGTGCTGCAAAAGGTAAAAAGAATGTTCTTGTTGTGTTCATCGGTACAGGAATTGGAAGCGGACTGATCACTGACGGAAAAATTTACCGGGGTTCGGGATGGGTTGCCGGTGAAATTGGACATATTAATGTTCACGAACAAGGTCCGAAGTGCGGCTGCGGGAAAGTGGGTTGTTTCGAAGCTCTGGCAAGCAGAACCGCTGTTGTAAGGCAGATAGTCTCCGAAATCAAAAAAGGGAAACAGAGCGTTCTAAAAGAGAGAATCGACAAAAGCAAAGAAATTAAAAGCAAGGCTCTCTTCAAGGCTCTCGAAGCTGGCGACAAACTTGCTGTAAAAACCGTTAATCAATCGTGTAAGACCATCGGAAGAGTTCTCGCAGGCATCAACAACCTGATGAATTTTGAACTCATCATCCTCGGTGGCGGTATGATGGAGGCAAACGAAAACTTTATGCTCCCTAAAATTCAAAACACCTTCTTCAAATATTCAATTGCCGATGCAGCAAAATGCGTTTCCATAGTTGGTACCAATCTCCGTGACGATGCAGCAATTTATGGCGGACTTGTTTTAACAGAGGAGTTTTTGGGGATTAAAGTTTGATGTAGCTATTAGCTATGAAATATGAACTATGAGAAGGTATGTTTAAAAAGTTAATTTAAAATAATAAGGGGCATCCTCGCTGCATATTACTAAAATTCAGTAATTTGTGTATCATTAAACAACCAACACAAACAGTCAAAAGGATGCCCAAAAT
>JAIUOE010000012.1 GCA_020161395.1 Bacteroidota bacterium | reverse complement strand
CTTGACACCCTCATGGAGATTCTATGTCCACCCTTTCGGTAACTAAGAGGACAAAGCGAATATATAAACGAAATTTGTGCAGAAAATGAAGAAAACTTGGGTGCTCCTATTGCTTTTTAACATAACAACTATGATCTATGAACTATGAGCTGACCTGAAAGAGCCCTTGTGGCGACAAGTGGGTAGAAAAATGGCGACCACCTTTGAAAGAGCCCTTGTGGCGACATATGGGTAGCAAAAGCGTTGAAATAACAATGGAGGAGAGATGGAAACGATAATTTTTTTAGTTGTTGGGTTGATACTGGGACTGATTATCGGATACCTGATAGCGAGTGCTAAAAAATCGGGTGTTCAGAGCGAGATGGCAGTGCTCGCGGAGAAGAGCAGCAGGTCTGAAAATGAAGCTGCAACTCTTAAGACACAGCTTGACAAGGAGAGAGGCATTTACAATGACCAGCTTCGCAGACTGGAATCGGAAAAAGGGAGATATGAAGAGAGTGCCCGCCGGGTTCCCATGCTTGAAGAAGAAGTAAAATCGCTTCAGGAGACATATAAAAATTTAAAAGCCCAAAATGCGGCTTTGAATGAACGCTACATCTCGGAAAAGGAGAGTTTTGAGCTTCGTCTTGTGGAGTTAAAAGAAGCGAAGGAAGCCCTCACCAAAGAATTTGAGAATATCGCCAACCGGATATTTGAATCCAAAAACCAGTCGTTTACAGAGCTGAGCCGACAAAACCTCGAATCCCTCCTGAAACCTTTCAAAGAAAACATAACCGAGTTCAAAACGAGGGTGGAGAATATCTACACCGAGGAAACCCGTGAAAGATCTTCCCTGAGAACCGAGTTGAGGGCTCTGCAGGAGCTGAACAGACAGTTGAGTGAGGGGGCACAAAACCTGACCGATGCTTTGAAAGGTGACAACAAAACCCTTGGGGACTGGGGGGAAGTGGTGCTCGAACGGATTTTCGAAACCTCAGGACTTGAGAAAGGGCGTGAATACGATGTCCAGTTTTCAACGAAAAATTCCGAAGGTTCGGGATTTCGCCCCGATGCAATAATCTATCTTCCGGGTGGCAAGCAAATTGTTGTGGATGTAAAGACATCGCTTAAGGCATATGAAAAATACCATGCTACTGATAATGAAGAAGAAAGGGAGTTGTTCCTTAAAGACCATATCAGGTCGGTCAGGCAGCACATCAAAATGCTAAGCGATAAAAGCTATTTCAATCTTGAAGGAATAAACTCTCTTGATTATGTTTTAATGTTTATACCGATAGAGCCTGCTTTTAACATATTGATGAAAGAGGCAAAAGAGATTTACACAGAAGCTTTCGACAAAGGGATCATTATAGTTACTCAGACAACCTTGTTTGTCACTCTAAAAACCATCCAGAATATCTGGAAAACGGAGAAAAGGAATCAGAACGCAGTTTTGATTGCAAACAAGGCACAGAGTTTCGTGAATAAACTGGAAGGATTTATCGGCAAATTTGAAGAGGTGGGAAGGTCCATCGACAAGGCACAACGACTGTTTGGTGAAGCAGATGGTCAGTTGAAGAACGGCAGAGGAAACCTTGTATCCCGGGGTTCTGAAATCGCAAGGCTAGGAGGTTTGGATACAAAAAAACTCAAGGGCAGTGACGAAGACATCCCTGAAGAAGAAGAAAATTAAATTAACTTTATAAACAAAGGAGTATTGTCATGATAAAATACACAGGCGGATCGGGTAAGACCAGAGAACAGGCAATTAAAATTACGGGCGCAGAAGACGGAGTTGAGGGAATTGGCGCCGAGTATGAGTTTTTAAGGCTGCTGTCCAATCAATTGGGGCAGGAAGTGAAGATGGTTAGACAATCTCTCCACCATCATGGCGATAAAAGCTACGATATGATGGTACTGCAGTTTGAGGATGGAAATAGTGAAGAAATCTGGTTTGATATCACAGATTTTTACGGAAATTATCCTGTAGAAGAATGATCCTGAATTCTGAAACAGTTTAGACCGGGTTAGTGGTCACAGTATCCCTTTGATATACACAAAGATGTTTGTTGCATGGTATCGTGAATTTTCGATGAACCATTTTCTGGTTTCCTGTCCGCAGCAGACTACACCTGCGAGGAAAATTCCCGGGATATTGGTCTGGAAAGTTGTGTTGTCATACTGTGGTTCCATAGTAACGGGATCGATAGTTGCGATGCCGATTCGAGTGAGGAAGTCGTAATCAGGGCGGTAACCCGTCATGGCGAGAACGAAATCGTTTTTTAATTCCTTTTCACCATCAGGGGTGGAGATTGCCACGCTATCCGGCTTGATTTCAACCACACTTGAGTTGAAATATGAGATGATACTGCCGTCTTTTATTCTGTTTTCGATATCGGGTCTTACCCAGTATTTCACACCTTTGTCAATTTCCTGATTTTTGACCACCATGGACACCCGGGCACCCTTGCGAAAAGTTTCGAGCGCCACATCCACCGCGGAGTTTCCACCACCGATTACCACCACATCCATGTTTGCGTAGAGATGCGGGTCATCGTAGTAGTGCTTTACCTTTGGAAGTTCCTCTCCGGGAATGTTCATCAGGTTGGGGAAATCGTAGAAGCCTGTTGAGACGATTACAACTCTGGAAGCGTAAACACCTTTATCAGTCTTTACGGTGAAATCCCCGATTGTGCCGGAGACATTGGATACCCTTTCGTAAAGATTGATATCGAGTTTCCATGATTCAGCCACTCTTCTGTAATATTCGAGAGCTTCACTTCTCGTGGGTTTTGTGCCGTGTGAAATGAACGGTACTTCCCCGATTTCGAGTCTTTCTGAAGTAGAGAAGAATGTCATGTTCACGGGATAATTGAAAATGGAGTTCACAAGGCAGCCTTTTTCGATCACCTTGTATGTGAGTCCATTCCTTTTAGCTTCAATTGCACAGGCGAGTCCTATCGGTCCCGCACCGATAATCAGTACATCATATTTCATGAGTTGAATATTTTTCCAAATTCTTTTGTTACAATTATACATAAAATTCGCGAATCAAAATCAGGTAAAGAGAATGGAAACAGAAATTAAATATTTTACCCCTCTTGAAGCAAAAAAGACACTTCCTCTTGTAAGAAAAATTGTGGATGACATTTTGGTTGAAGGGAGGGAACTGAAATCACTTCTTAAAACTGAAGAAAAAACTCCTGAAATTGAAGAGAGAATCGAGCTTAAGAAAGATAATATTCTCGCGTACATAGAGGAGCTTTCTGAGATTGGTTGCTTCTTCAAGGACTGGAATTTTGAGTTCGGACTTGTTGATTTCCCTTCCGTAATCAACGGAGAAGAGGTGCTGCTTTGCTGGAGGAGTGATGAAGATGACATAAAATTCTATCACGGACTGAATGACGGCTTTAGAGGCAGAAAAGAAATTCCTGCAGGTTATCTCGATTTATGATTCGGAAGTTTGATCATATAGTCATCGGTGCCGGGTATGGCGGTCTTGTTGCTGCGGCACTTTTGGCAAAGGCGGGGAAGAGAGTATTGCTTCTCGAAGCTCATACAGTGCCCGGCGGGTGT
Organism: Bacteroidota bacterium; assembly: GCA_020161395.1. NCBI lineage: Bacteria > Pseudomonadati > Bacteroidota > Bacteroidota bacterium. The sequence goes on along the minus strand of JAIUOE010000012.1, from coordinate 104,776 downwards.
GCATCATTCTATTCGAGAAAAGGGATACTGTTTGATGCGGGTGCCACCACCTTGAGCGGTATGGCTGCCGGACAACCGATGCAAAGGATGTTTAATGAACTCGGTATTGAACCGAAAGTAAAAAAGCTTGATCCGGGGATGATTATTAAATTTGGTGACAGGGAATTGGTCAGACACGCTGATCTTGACAAGTGGATTGCTGAGACTGAGCGCTTTTTCAAACTTCCCCGTTTACGGGAATTCTGGGAGCTTGTTCACCGGATTGACAGGACCGGCTATTCACTAATCGGAAACAACAGTCGAATTCCTCCTGTCTCACCGGGGGATCTGCTTTCCCTTGCAAAACCGTCAAATCTGAAGGGCTTGCCGCTGCTTCCGTACCTTTTTAAGCCTGTTGAGAAGGTAATGAAAAAGTTCGGATTGGACAAAGACCCCCTCTTCAGAAGCTTTATTGATGAGCAACTGTTGATTACCACCCAGAATACTGCCGGAGATTCTCCATTTCTGACTGCAGCTCTCGGGCTGGCTTATCCTGCCGAAACATATTACCCTTACGGTGGCCTTTTCTTTCCTGCAAAAGAGATTGAAAAAAAGTTTAGAGCATTCGGAGGCGAAATAAAATATAAAAAACGGGTTGTTGCCATAGAGAAAAATGCAGACGGTTATCTGGTGAAAACCTCCGACGGCTCAGAATACCGGTCAGCCGGAGTGATTACCAACATCCCTCTTTGGAACATTCCTGAGATCACCTCAAATGAGATGAAAGAATATTTTGTGAAATCACTTCCCGACAGTTCGGATGCATGGGGTGCGTTTATGGTGAATTTTGCTTTTGACTATCCTTTTGATGAGGATGTAAAAACTGCCTACTGGCAGATTCATCTACCTGAGGGGGTGCCACATTGTGAATCAAAATCCTTTTTTGTAACATTATCGCTTGCTGACGATCAACAAAAAGCGCCGACAAGGATGAAAAGTGTAACCATATCGCTTCATACAAAGTCCGAAAACTGGAGAGGAATCGATCGTCAGGAGTATGAGAGAAGAAAAAATGAAACAGGGAATTTCATACTGTCGAAATTTGATGAGGCTTTCCCGGGAATGGCGAATAATAAACAATTTGTTGAGTTTGGCACACCATCCACCTTTGAGCGGTACACTTTTAGACACAGAGGACTTGTCGGCGGGGTTCCTCACTCGGTGAAGAATAATCTGTTGAAAATGCACTCAGGTGTTACACCATTTAAGGGCTTCTACAACACAGGGGATACCGTATTTCCCGGGCAGGGAACAGTAGCCGTGACCACAGGCGCTATGAACATTGTCAAGAGAATATTAGACAAAGATTAGACAAATTATTTTTTTGTCGAAGTTTTGAACTTAATTTTTTCTCTGAAGGTTAAACTGTTATCAGATAAAGAAATAAACAGAGAAATGCAAAAGAAGAATGTTGTAATTATCGGCTCGGGACTCGGTGGATTATCCGCCGCTTTAAGGCTTTCGTCGAAAGGTCACAAAGTTACGATAATTGAGAAGTTCAACAAAGCCGGTGGCAGACTCAACCAGTTGAAAATGGACGGGTTCACATTTGATGTGGGACCCTCTTTCATGAGTATGACTTATGAACTGGATGAACTTTTCGAATCGTGCGGGATAAAAAATCCGGTTACCATGCAGGAGCTCGATCCCCTCTACACGGTTTACTTTGAGGGGAATCCCAAACCATACAGAATATTCAAAGATCTGAAGAAACTCGAAAAGGAGTTCGAAGGACTTGAACCGAATCTCGCAGAAAAAGCTGATAAGTATTTAAAAAGAGCCGGTGAGTTCTTCCATGATACCGAGGGGAAAGTTGTAAAATCCAACTTCGACAACAAACTGGAATATGTACTCAAGCTGACAGGTGTTCCGATGAAGCATCTTCCATATCTTTTCAAAACGATGTGGAGCGAGGTTGGGAAGACCTTTGAATCGGAAGAAGTTAGGGTTATCTTTTCTCTGGTGGCTTTTTTTCTTGGTTCGACACCATTTCAAACCCCCTCTGTTTATTCACTTCTCAATTATACTGAGATGAGGCACAACGGATATTGGAAAGTTAAGGGGGGAATGTATAAATTAGTTGATGAACTTTTAAAACTTCTTGAAGAAAGAGGAGTTGAAATTGTTTACAATACCGAGATAACCGGAGTGGAGGAAAACAACGGTTCTGTGACAGGAATGGTTGACTCGACAGGAAAAAAATGGGAAGCAGACATCTTCATTGCAAATGCTGATGCGGCATCGTTCAGAGGGAGAGTGCTTGGCAGACCAAAATTCTCGGATGAAAGACTTGACAAGATGCACTGGACTCTGGCACCTTTCACAATTTATCTTGGGGTTAAGGGACAGATACCGAATCTGGAGCATCACAACTATTTCCTCGGCAGTAATTTTAGAGGATATGCAGACACAATCTTCACATCTTCCATATCGCCGCAGAAACCTTATTACTATGTGAATGTCTCCTCAAAGTCATTTCCTGATTGTGCTCCGGAGGGGTGCGAAAATATATTTATTCTTTGTCCTGTGCCCGATCTCAGGTACAAGAAAAACTGGGATGACAGGGAAGAACTTGCTCAGAACATCATAGATGATCTATCACAGAGAGTCGGGTATGATATTTCCGGCAACATTATCACCAAAAAAATAATGGACCCTGTAGAGTGGGAAAAAGCTTTCAACCTCTACAAAGGATCGGGACTTGGGCTGGCGCATGACATGGATCAGGTTGGCGCATTCAGACCAAAAAACAAAGATGAAAAATTTGACAATTTGTATTATGTTGGTGCTTCGACTACGCCGGGCACCGGATTACCGATGGTTGTGATAAGCTCAAAACTTGTAATGGAAAGATTAGAGAAAGACTATGGAATTTTATAGCAGCATTTGCGCAAGAACTTCTTCCCTTTTCACAAAGGAGTATTCCACCTCATTCAGTTTGGGGATACTTGCTTTTGAAAAGAGATTCCGCGAGCCAATCTACTCGGTCTATGGTTATGTGAGGCTTGCTGATGAAATAGTTGACACTTTTCATGGACATGATAAACAAACCCTCCTCTGTGAATTCAGAGAAGAAACCTATAAGGCGATTGAGCGGGGAGTTTCCACCAATCCGATTCTGCACGCTTTTCAGGAAGTGGTGAATAAATACAAAATTGATCGTGAATATATTGATGCTTTTCTTGACAGTATGGAAATGGACCTCTACAATAACTACTACGAAGAGAAAAAGTATGATGAATATATTTACGGATCTGCAGAGGTAGTGGGGCTGATGTGCCTCAGGGTTTTCACAGAGGGTGATGATGAAATGTTTAAGCAGTTACTCGAACCCGCAAGAGCACTTGGTTCAGCATTTCAGAAGGTAAACTTCCTGAGAGACATTAAATCTGATATCGACGAGAGAGGAAGAATCTATCTTCCGAATGTTGATTCAGAGCATGGAATCGATGATGAAAACAAAAAGCTTTTGGAAGATTCCATAAGAGCCGAATTCAAACTTTCACTCGAAGGAATAAGAAAACTCCCGCCCGGAGTCAGGTTGGGTGTTTACTCGGCGTATCTTTATTACATAAAATTGTTTGATAAAATCTGTTCGAAAAAAGTGCAACACCTGATGAAGGAAAGAACGAGAGTACCTGATCCTGTAAAATTGTTGTTGCTTACAAAATCGATAATAGAAGTAAAGGTTTTAAAGACTTGTTAAAGAGTATTCTTTTTTTATTGTTCGCTGTTCTTGTTACCGGCGTGAATGCCGGAAAAGCCGATCTCGATCCCTCAACAAAGGACTATATCCGCAAGACATTTTATGCCGGGGTTGAGAGTGAGGCAAAGGCGGAGGAGCTTAAGGAATTTATAGATAAAAAATTTGGCAAAAAGCTGAAATCGATGGACCCCTTTGTGGTAGCATATCTCGGAGGAACAGAAACACTTCTTGCCAAACACGCAATAAATCCTTTTACGAAACTTGACCTTCTAAATTCAGGTCTGGATAAACTCGCCTATGCCCTTAAAAAGCAACCGAGGTCATTGGAGATCCGTTTTATGCGGTTTTCCATCCTTCACTTTATTCCTGCAATACTTGGACATGCAAAAGAGAGGGATGAAGACCTTGCAATCGTTTACGAACTGCTTCTAAAAAAGGACTATTCTGAACTGGATAAAAAAACACAAACAGGACTTGTAAAATTTCTGCTTGAATCTGAGAGACTGGATAAAAATCAGACTGCAAAAATGCGGGCACTGCTTAAATAAGGCTTAAAAGATGAGCAGATATCTGCTGATTAACCTGCTAACGGTAATCTTTCCTGTAATTCTTTCTTTCGAGAAGAAGATTTCATTTTACAGGAAATTCCGTTTTTACCTGTTTTCAATACTTGTTGTAAGTCCCGTCTATCTTGTTTGGGACGCAATAGCCACTTCGAGAGGTGACTGGGGGTTTACTCCCGAATACCTGGCGGGGGTTTACCTTTTCGGATTGCCTCTCGAAGAAGTTCTTTTTTTTGTTACCGTGCCTTACTCCTGTCTGTTTATCTATGAGACAATAAAACTCTATCTCCCGGAAAAATCACTTCCTTTCAACAAAAACTATTATTACCTGGCTGGAGCAGTTCTCATAGTTGCAGCGGGAAATTACAGTTCTCAATATTACACTTCCACTGTAATGATTTTTTCTGCAGCATTTCTGATGGTAGCCGCAACTTTCAAGCCTGCAATTCTTCGATCCCGTGTTTACTGGTTATCAATTTTGATTACCTATCTCCCTTTTCTCCTCGTGAATTACTTCCTTACAGCTCCACCGATAGTATGGTATTCACCCGAGGCAATCTGGGGGATGCGATTCACAACAATTCCCGTTGAAGATTTCTTCTATTCCTTTTCGATGATCTCATGGTGGTTTTTCTTTTACCTCTTGTTTAAGAAGGATATTTAGTGAAGCGGGTGGTGGTAGTCGGGGCGGGGTTGGGTGGTCTCTCCGCTGCAATCCGGCTTCAAAAAGGAGGGTATCAGGTTACAATTCTCGAACAGAATGAGAAGGCAGGGGGTAAAGCCAACGAAATTACTGAATCCGGTTTTAGATTCGATACGGGTCCCTCGCTTCTGACGATGCCTTTTGTTATCGAGCAATTATTTCGGGAAGCGGGGCTTGATGCGGATGATTACCTTGAGTTCGTTCAGCCCGATGTGTTGTGCCGCTATTTTTATCCCGCGGGGAAAATGATTGATGCGTTCAGCAATCTCGACAGATTTATCTCCGAACTTACAGTCAAATTTGATTTGAAAAGGGAAATTGTCGAATCCTATTTTGATTATTCCAAAAGGATATATGATCTTACCGCCGATCTTTTCCTTTTTAACAGTTTCAGGGAGTGGTCAACCTTCTTCAATAAAAAAGCTGCTGTCACTCTGTTGAATCTGCCAAAAATCGATTCCTTCCGTACCATGCACGAAGCCAATGCATCCTTTTTCAGTGATCCTGAAGTAATCCAGCTTTTCGATCGATATGCTACCTACAACGGATCAAATCCATATCTTGCACCCGCAACACTAAACATCATCCAGCATGTGGAATATGGAATCGGCGGCTACACGCTTAAAGGTGGAATATATTCCCTCAGCAAGGCACTGACGGAAGTTGCCTTGAAATCGGGTGTAAAGATAGAAACAAATTGTACAGTTGATGAAATTATATTGGCGAAAAATGATGTTCGGGGTGTATGTTGCAGAGGTAGAGTGATTGACGACCCCAACAGAGTGGTTGGAGTAAGATGCGGTGATGAGGTATTCGAAGCCGATATTGTGGTTTCAAACTCCGATGTGACGAACACCTACAAAAAACTGTTGGACGATTCGCAGGTTCGCCCTGCGAGGAAATATTACAAAACAGAACCTTCCTCCTCTGCGCTGGTTTATTACTGGGGTGTGAAAGGGGAACACTCTGAATTGAAAATGCATAATATTCTCTTTTCGGAGGATTATAAAAAAGAGTTTGATGAGATTTTTGAATCCGGAAAAGCTCCCGAAGACCCTACTGTTTACATCTATATTTCATCCAGGGTAAATGAAGATGACGCACCAAAAGGATTCGAAAACTGGTTTGTAATGATTAACATGCCTCCCGCAACCTCCAAAAATTACTACAGCATTGATTCAATCAGAAGGAGCATAATCAACAAAATTGAAAAGATGCTTGGTATTGATTTGAATGAACGAATTGTTTTTGAAAGAGTTCTCACGCCGGAGAAGATAGAAGAAAAAACCTCCTCCGTTTATGGAAGTTTGTATGGCATCTCCTCAAACAACAAATACGCTGCTTTTTTAAGGCAGGACAACAAGTCGAAAGAGTACGGCGGACTTTACTTCTGTGGCGGGAGTGCTCATCCCGGCGGCGGAATACCGCTGGTGATTCTGTCGGGTAAAATAGTCTCGGAACTGGTGGCAAAATATGAAAAGTGAGAGGTTTAAAGCAGATGATAAAGGCTGACAAAAAACCATGGTTCGACCGTCTTTTCACTTTCTATCTCGAAAGACTGATGAAGAAGCACTTCTCTCATTTTTATGTCACGAATGAATTTCCCGATGTCAGCGATGATGTATCAGTAACTTTCGCACCAAATCACTTTTCATGGTGGGACGGTTTTTTCATTCAGAAGATACAACGAGAATTTCTGCCGAACAGGAATTTCCATATTTTAATGCTTTCGGAACAGTTGAAAGTTTACAGATTTTTTAACTGGATGGGTGCGTACGGAATCGACCTTAACGATACAAAAAGCATAATAAAAACGGTTAAATATACCAGAGAGCTGCTTTCGGACAGCAAAAATCTGACAGTAATATATCCTCAGGGAGAGATTCAGCCGTATGATGTGCGTCCGTTGAATCTGAAAGCGGGGATATCGAAGTTTGTGGGAGGAACGGGAGACCATTCTGTTGTGATTCCTGTTGCTTTCAAGGTGCAATATGAAGAAGAAAAACTTCCCGCACTCTATTGTTCATTCGGAAATCCGGCTCCGGCATCAAAAGTTGAGAAGGATTTTAAATATTTTGAGGCGGCATTTATGGAAAATCTGGGGGAACTTGATGCTAAGGCCGCTTCCAAATCATTTGTCAGGGATATCTTCAAGTGATCTTTGAACTGATTCTCTTCTCTGTAGTCACAGTTTTTGCATTCATCACCTTCTTAGTGAGTCTATATAATTTACTGACGGCACCGGTTCCCGGGAAAAATCTTGGTTCCCTGGGAAATAAAGAGCCGCTCCCGTTTCTCTCGATTTTGATTCCCGCCCGTAATGAAGAGGAGAATATCGAAAAATGTTTAAGAAACTGCCTGAACCAAAATCATCGAAACATTGAGGTGATGGTGCTTGATGACAATTCCGATGACAGAACGGGTGAAATTGTCGCAGAAATTGCCGCAGAAGATGACAGGGTGAAAACTCTTCGAGGCAAGTACTTGCCAAAGGGATGGCTCGGAAAGAATTGGGCTTGTCACCAGCTTTCAGAGGAAGCCAAAGGAGAGTATTTGTTGTTTATCGATGCTGATGTCATTTTGAGGGAGGATGCCGCAGAAATTGCTTTAAATACGCTGAAAAAGTTTAACCTGTCGATGTTTTCGGTTTTCCCGACCCAGTTGTTGAACAGCTTTGGTTCAGCTCTTGTTATACCCTTGATGAACTGGCTCCTGTTAAATTTTTTACCTTTGAAGCAGGTTTACAAATCGAAATCATCAAAATTTGTTGCTGCAAACGGTCAGTTTATTTTAATGACCCGGAACGCATATTCGGCAACAGGTGGTCACACCGCTGTGCGCGACAAAGTGGTAGAGGATATGGAACTTGCCCGTCTGATAAAACGGTCAGGCATGAGGATGATGACAGCGCTGGGAGGCGATGTAATAAGGTGCAGAATGTATTCCGGATTTTTGTCATCAATCAGGGGATTCACAAAGAATTTTTACGCCGGATTCGATATTTCAGCGGTACTGTTTGTTATAATGATCACATTTTTCGTTCTGGTGTACCTAATGCCGTTCGTGTTTGTGTTCTTCAATACAATATGGTTGGCACCCGTTTTATTAACTTTGCTTTCAAGATGGTTTACGAGTCGAATAAGCCATTCAAATCCGGTAATCGAAGTTTTTTGTCACCCGATTCAGATGATAATTATGTATTTTACGGGTTGGCGTTCTCTTTATTTCACGAAAACAGGCATTATTGAATGGAAAGGCAGAACTTTATAAAGAAATACGGCGGAGCGATATTGCTCGCCTTTTTCTATTCTGTTGGAATTCTCGGGCATTCCCTCGAGAATTTTCTGCCGTTAATGAAAGACCTGACTCCCATTACGCTCCTTCTTTCTGTCGCCTTTGTCATATATTTGACAAAGAGTGACTGGAACAAAAAAGTAATAATTTGGGCGGTTGCAACTTTTATTCTCACATTTTCACTTGAAGTTACCGGTGTAGCCACCGGAGCCGTATTTGGAAACTACACTTACGGTGACACACTTGGACCAAAGCTTTTTGGTGTTCCTGTTATCATTGGAATTAACTGGGTTATGATTATTTATGCGATCGTTTCCGCACTCACAAAAGCGACAGCAAATGTAGCAGCACTGGTGTTTCTGGCGGCAACTGCAACCGTGGCATTTGATTTTGTAATGGAACCTGTTGCGATGCACCTGGGGTACTGGAATTGGATGAACGACAAGATACCGTTTCAAAATTACATTGCCTGGTTCGTTATTGCTGCTATTAGTGCTCTCGGATATTTTTTCATCAGGCAAAAACCAAAGCATGACCTCCCGATTTTTCTCGTTCTGATTCAGTTCCTTTTCTTCCTGATGCTTGAAATGATTCTGGTAAAATAGATGTCGAATAAAGGGATAGTCGTCGCCTTCCTCATTATTGCATTATGGGGATCACACCTTTTTTATCTTCTGAACTACACCACTCCCGATCCGTTATCTCCGTTTTTTTACCTGCACATTATTATCCAGTCGTATCTCTACACAGGATTGTTCATCACGGGTCATGATGCAATGCACGGAACGGTGAGCAGCAACAAGACACTGAACAAAATTACAGGGTATCTGGCAACATTTCTCTTTGCGGGGATGTCTTACAATCGTTTAATAGCGCACCATTTCGACCATCACCGGTTTCCCGGGAGTGAGCGGGATCCCGATTTTAATGTGAAATCACAAAACTTTTGGGTGTGGTGGGGAACATTCATGATCAGATACACTACGGTTTGGCAGATTATAGTGATGGCGGCGTTATATAATATTCTTAAGATATGGTTTTCCGAGGCGAGTATTATTCTGTTTTGGGTGGTGCCGGCATTTCTGGGGACACTTCAACTTTTTTATTTTGGTACATATCTTCCGCATAAATATCCGCATACAGAAGAGATGAAACCGCACAATGCGAGATCACAGGTAAAAAACCATCTTGTTGCGATGCTCACCTGTTATTTTTTTGGTTACCACTATGAGCACCACAGTTATCCGGCTGTACCATGGTGGAGACTCTATAAAATAAGAGAAAAAGGGCTCTCAAAAGAAGAGATACTCAGCCACAGACATTAATCAGGAATTGTCAATCTCCCGAAGATTACCTCTCCATAAACCAGAATGCTTCAGGATCCGGAACCGGAATCTCATCCGAAATGGAAATAACCTCATCCACATAAGCAGGCTGCCTCATGCCAACCAAAACCGAAGAGACATACGGGAGTGATGCAGTCATCACGAGTGCCTTGCTGCCGAGTGAAACACCTCTTAGATTCTGCGGCAGGTAGTTATTCAGCATACCATGAAGTTTCATGTTGTTCATGTTATATTTTGCAATAACTATTGTATTAAGAATATGGAGAAATTTCCTCATCTCGGACAGGAAGTTTTGTGCGAGTTCCGCCACGATCGGAGGCATCAATTCATTCTCGATCACGGTTGATTTAATGATTCTGATTCTTGGATTTATATAAAACTCTACAAGATCGTTCAATGATACGGGATTATCGAGATCGTCGAAATTTTTCATCAGGAATTTTGCCATGCCGAAAGAGTCCTTCAGATCAAGATACTTGTCGTATCCTGTCCGGGTCAGCCTTTTAACTTCGTGGTAAATGTTTTCGGCGAGTGTATCCACATTTCTGAAACAACTCTGCAGGTCTTTAATGTTATAACTGCCGTCCATGCTGAAGTCAGTCAGTCTTTCAATCCGGTTGTTCACGATTGCATTGAGAGGTCTGTTGATAACAACACCGAGCTCATGTTTGGCTGCAAGTTTGATGACGCTTTTCCCGTTTTCCGCCTGATTTACCAGAGTCAGTCCATCCTTTTCAGTCAGATTCAAGGGAAGCTGAATAACAGATACGCCGGCATCATTTTTCCCGGCGGGGGAAATTTTTAGTATTTCTTCGAGTGAAGTGAAGTGACGGTGGAAACTCTGTTGTCCGAAGGTGTTGGAGGAGATACCATAGCTTCTGATTCTGCCGGCTTTAATCTCTTCCTCGAGATGCTCAAAGGCTGCTCTTAGTCTTCCGTAATATTCTTTGCGGAGTTTGCTTTGGTCTCTCTCGGTAGAGTACATCAGGAAATATTCAGGATTGTGCAGAAAGAAGATGTCCAGGTAGCCACAGTCGAGTCTCTTGAGTGATTCGGTGATCTGATCTTTAAGAAATTCGGGATGAATGCAGTGTTTCAGATCGGGAGAACAATTGATTATCTCGGGATAAGGTGAGCCTTTTGCCTCTCTTCGTTTGAGGTTGTCGAGATTTTTCCCCTGAATGTAACCGGCTTTGGAAGAAATTACAAAATTGACTCTTTTTGAATCGGAAGACTCCTCTATCTCCTTCAGGACTTCGCCAATCAGAAGTTCGCTGTTTCCGTCGGAATAATTTGTCGAAGTATCTATAAAATTGATACCGGAGACGAGAGCTTTTCTTAGGGCTTCTGCGTGAGAACGGACTCTTTTATCGATCCGGTACCCGCCAAACCCAAAAACCGGGACTTCAATACCGGTTTTTCCTAATTTTCTCTTCTGCATGTCTTTTCCTTATACGAGCAATTATTGGAATTCAAATATAATAAATTATTTGCTAATAATTGATTTTTGGAAGGTGATGAAATTTTACATTAAAGACACATTCTGATTCAATTAAATTTGCGGGTGAAGATACAACAACTATTTATGAGCACCGATGTTTTCAAGATACTTTGCAGTAATATTATTTTTGGTTTGTATGCCATCGTTTGGGCAATATTTGTCGTATGGTGAGATGATGAAATTACTCAATTTCAAGAGTGATACTTCCCTAATAAAAAGTGAGATGGCCGGTAAAGGGTTTTATTTGAATACAGAAGACAGCGATACAAACGGATTCCGGCTTGTTTTCGAGTCACCCCTCGAAAGCGATGACTATTTTGTTGGAGTCTTTCAGGATCTCAAAAACGACATGTACACCGTGATTGAGTACACAAAGAATCACAACAGATGGGAGGCGTATATTACTGCCGCAAAAGAGAATGGTTTTATCTTTTCAGGGATGAAAAATCCCGCAGAGGGGACAACATACTTTACCTACATGAAAGATGAAATATTGATGGGACTTCTGGTAAGAAGAGATTCTGAAGGAACGAAGTATCAGTTTTCCTTCACACGGTAGAAAAGATGTGCGGGGCAATTACAGCCTGACGAGCCAAATCCCGGCACTGGTACCTGGAATTCTTTAGCCAGCCTCATTGCCAGTTCGTGTTCAAAATCACGGTCAGCATGAAAAACCGAGATGTTTGTAATGATGGCATGTTCTTTCAATCTGTCGATATGCCAGTGAGGTTTTGAAGCTGGTCTAAGATGGTGTGAAAGTCTTCCCCGTAGCCCTCCGGGACCAAAAGCGCTTCCCGTGTAGTAGTAACAACCTGACCTGAAAAGATAAGAACCATTTTTCCCGATCTCAATTTCCGTATCCAACGGGAGTTCCATTTCGAGAAGGTAGATTCCCTTTGCCCGGGGAATTTCATCGATTACAAAAGGATTCGAAAATTTTTGATCCGTCAATTCGTCCCGCTAAAGCTATATCATCGATTTATTGTCACATTTATTACACTCGAACTGGAGTGTAGTGTGATTTATTTCAAATTTATCGTGCAGCAGGTGTTCTATCTCCTTCTGCATTTCGGTCGATTCTGCCACAGTCATATCATCCACTTCGATATGAGCTTCAAAATGGGTTTCTTTTTCATTTAATCGCCAGATGTGGACATGGTGGATATTCTGAACCAGGGGCAATGCCTCGAGTAGCTTCTTAATTTCTGAAATATCGATGTCCGCGGGTGAAGACATCATGACCATATCCACAGCCTCTTTAACGATTTTGAAAGTTTCATTTAGGATGTAAAGCGAAATAAGTATGGTGAGGACAGGATCGATCCAGTAAATCTGAAAAAAGATGATGAAGACTGCTCCGATAATAACTGCTACACTTGAGATTGTATCACTCAGCAGGTGAAAATAAGCAGAGCGGATGTTAATGTTGTCTTTTGAACCTGCTTTCAAGAGCATGATACCTGCAAAGTTGGCAGCCAGACCAACCGATGCCACTACGAGCATAAGAGTGCCCTTTATGGGTTCAGGATTGCTGAATCTTTCTATAGCCTCCTTTATCAAAAAGAAACTGATAATTATCAAGCTGCTTGCGTTAAAAATTGCAGCCAGCACTTCTGCCCTCTTCATTCCGAAAGTATACTTAAAAGATTTGGGTCTCTTACTAAGTCTCATCGCAATATAAGCAATAACCAATGCGACACCATCACTCAGATTATGCAGGGCATCCGAGAGAAGGGCAAGGCTTCCTGAGATGATGCCCCCTGCAATCTGGACAATCGTTATCAGAAAGTTTAAGGCAATCGTTATAAAGAGGTTCTTCTCCCGGGTTTCTCCCGAAACATGAGTGTGAGAATGACCGTGGGAATGATTATGGGACATATACAAATCTCTGTTAAATTATTTTCAGGGACACACATCCGGAGCCTTGACGGTTCCTTCTTCCACTTCACCAAAATACTTCTTTTGGAACCAAAGAGAGACATTTACCAGACCAATAAGTACGGGAACCTCTACCAGGGGTCCGATCACAGCAGCGAAAGCCTCACCTGAATGGATACCAAAAACAGCTATTGCAACTGCAATTGCAAGTTCAAAATTGTTACTTGCGGCTGTAAATGAGAGTGTTGCCGTTTTTGAGTAGTCAGCACCTATCCTTTTACCCATGTAAAAAGATACAAAAAACATGATTACAAAATAAATAATTAACGGGATTGCAATTCTAACAACATCGAGGGGGATTTTCACAATATATTCCCCTTTCAGGGAAAACATGACCATGATCGTAAAAAGCAGTGCAATTAGTGTAATTGGACTTATTTTGGGAATAAACTTTTTTTCATACCACTCTTTTCCGAAAGTTATTAATCCGGCAAATCTCGTTATCATACCTGCAAAAAAGGGGATTCCGAGATAAATCAGAACGCTTTCCGCAATTTGTCCAATTGTTATGTTCACCTTGAATGTCTGCAATCCAAACCATTCGGGAAGAACCGTTAAAAATACCCATGCATAGAGTGAGAAAAAAAGAATTTGGAAAATTGAATTGAACGCAACAAGTCCCGCGGCATATTCTGTATCACCTTTTGCGAGTTCATTCCAGACGATAACCATGGCGATACATCTTGCAAGTCCTATCATTATCAGACCTGCCATGTAGTGGGGATGATCAGGCAGAAAAACTATCGCCAGAACAAACATCAATACGGGACCGATTATCCAGTTTTGAACGAGTGAGAGTATCAACACTCTAATATTCCTGAAAACATCAGGAAGCTCTTCGTACTTGACCTTTGCCAGTGGAGGGTACATCATCAGGATGAGCCCGATGGCTATTGGGATATTAGTTGTTCCACTTTGGTATGAATTCCAAAAATCAACGACAGAGGGAAATAAATATCCCGAGGCAACCCCGATTCCCATCGCAAGGAATATCCAAAGGGTTAAAAAACGGTCGAGGAAAGAGAGTTTTTTTGTCAGAGAGCTCATCACAAGTTCCTGTTAGTTAAAAAATCAAGTTGAATAAAAATCCTGTCAGCATTATTCCGGTGCCGACAACACCAATAAAGGTGAGAATAAGTTGAATTTTAAGAACCTTTTTAAGGATAATCATCTCAGGCAGTGAGAGTGCAATTACCGACATCATAAAGGCGAGCACTGTACCAAGGGAGGCGCCCTTTTCTAAAAGTGCCTGCACAACCGGGATGATTCCGGCAGCATTTGAGTACATTGGTATTCCTATCAGTACTGAAAGTGGAACCGACCACCAGGCTGATTTTCCCATGAATGATGCCATAAAATCTTCGGGTACATATCCATGTATGCCCGCTCCTACTGCAATTCCGATAACAACATATACCCAGACTTTTGCAACAATCTCCTTTACAGCTTCGATACCTTTTTCGATTCTTTCGGTAAGAGAGAGCTTTTCATTCTCGAGTTCACCGTTGTTTGTTTTTATTTGGTAAACCCAGCCTTCAACATATTTCTCGAGTCCCAGCTTTCCAATGATAAATCCTGAAAAGATAGCAATGAAAAGTCCCGTGGTTACATAAATCAGAGCGGTTTTCCAGCCGAAAAGCCCAAAGAGAAGGACTACGGCAACTTCGTTCACCATTGGTGCTGAGATCAGAAATGAGAATGTTACACCGAGAGGGACACCACTTTCAATAAAACCGAGAAACAGGGGAATCGCAGAACATGAACAGAAAGGGGTAACAACTCCGAGCAGGCTTGCCATTATATTCCCAATGAACTGTTTTTTCCCGCCAAGAAGTTTTCGTGTCCGTTCAGGTGAGAACCACGATCTTATGATGCCCACAACAAAAACAACTATTGTCAGGAGCAGCAAAACTTTGGGCACTTCATAAATAAAAAAATGAATGGCGGAAGTAAGTCGTGTACCTTTCTCCAACCCTGCCACATCATAAACGATGAAGTCCGTGACGGGGGTCAGGTTAAAGTAGATCAAACCCCAAAGAATTACTGCAAAGGGGATTGCATACAGTTTTTTATTCATTATTGAGGGCTGTTTTCGATTATCCAGTGTTTTAGAGTTTCCTTGGTTGGCAATTTACCCGTGGAGACTATTTTGCCATTGATTTCCAGACCGGGGGTTGACATAATTCCCGATTTCATTATCTCCATAAGGTCGGTAACTTTTTCGATGTTCGCGTTAATATTCATTTCTGCGACTGCATCGTAACAAAGTTGTTCGAGTTTTTTACAATTGGCGCATCCACTGCCGTAAACTTTAATGTTTGTCATATTTTTCCTTGGTTATTACCACTTATAAGGGTGGCTGATTTTGAGAACAGATAACTCATTTCAGATGCTATCTGAATGGATTTTTCGTAATACTTTTCTGATTCAAGAGGGGTGTCATCAAACTTTTTCGGGTCTTCATATCGTACGGGGAATCTCTTTTCAGCTCCCGGGATAAAAGGACATGCTTCATCGGCATCGGAACAGGTCATTACTGCTGCAAAATCTTTCACCGGATTTTCAGGGTGATCATAGACCTTTGAGAAACAGTGAACCGGTTCCCGTTCATCCGAAAATGCAACGGAATAAACAGGATTCGCATCGTCAATTTCGGAGGTAATTATAAATCCTTGTTCCTTAAGGCAGTTAACTGCTCTCGGGTTAAAAGCTGTTGCTTCTGTACCTCCCGAATAACAGAAAACCTCTTCCACATCGTAAAACGAAGCAAAAAACTGAGCCCAGATCTGTGAGAGGTGACTCCGTCTTGAATTGTGTGTACAAATAAAAATCAGATTAACGGGCTTGTCCTCGACTCGTCTTTCTGCAATGTATTCAGCAAATTTGCTCAAAAGGGCTTTTCTTTCTGACGAAATATTCCGTTCCGCGGCAGAAACAGTGCGAAGGGTATGTTCAATTTTCGGGTAGATATTCATATTGTTTCGTTAATTACCGAAATAATGGATAAATATTTATTTGGCACACAATGTAATTCTGTCTGTTTGCAAAACCTTCTGCCTGTCACTCAGAATGGAGGATTCATCAGCTATCCAAAAATCGAGAGAAGAGAGGAGAGCGGATATTCTCTTATCCGCAGGATTGGGGTGAATTTCGTAATTTACCCATTTGCCATCCTTTTCCTCTATTATGAAGCCATATTCCTTTAATAATTTCAGGTGTTGGGAGACTGTCGAAGTAGCGAGGCTTAGAACATCTGTAATCTCACAGACGCACAAAGGCTTAATCTGAAGCATTTTCAGAATACGCAATCTGTTGGGATCGGAGAGAATTTTAAAGAATTTTGCTTTTTCTTCCATAAATCATTTCGTTAGTTAACGAAATATAAGAAAAATCCAGTAATCCAAAAATATCTCTGCTTTGTTCTTATGCGGCAGCTTAACAGAGTTTTATTTTAGCAGGAGCATTTTGATACTTCTTCTCTGCCTGTCAAAGGTGACATTTAAGATATAAACACCTGACGGGAGGTGAGAACCGTCAAATTTGATAATGTGTTGTCCTTGTGGAACAAACTCCGGCTGCCGGGAGTTGACAAGTTCACCCATAATGTTGTAAACAGAAACTTTCACAATTCCGGATTCAGGCAGATAATAACGGATATTTGTTGAAGGGTTAAAAGGATTTGGCCAGTTCTGAGAAAGTTCAAATTCAACCGGTACATTGGAAAGGGAGCCCTCCTCCTTCGTACCGAGAGGTTGTCCTCCCAGATTGTCAGTGACGAATATTTCATAACCGGTCGCCAGAAAGACTTTATTCGAGTCGGTAACGCTTAAAAATTGCGGGAGATAAATGCTATCTATAAAGTAAACTCCCAACCAGTTTATACCCCCGTTTGTTGTGACTCTGAAAGGGTATCGATCGCTGGTTGCCAGGATTACATAACCGGTATCCTTCGAGATAAAGTCAGCATCGATGATATCATTAGCGTCATTGAAAAGACGGGAGTGCCAATTTTTCCCGCTGTTGGTGGTTCTATATATGGTTCTACCCACTTCGACAAAAACCGTTGAGTCATTAAAACTTTTGATTACCCGGTAGAAGCTTGGTGCTTCGGTGTAAGCCGGTTCGTTGAACATTGGAATACCTTGCCAGCCTCTTCCTCCTTTGGTAATTCTAATCACATTCCCTTTTAATGTCCCAAATCCGGTGGAATCGTTGTGCATATAGATACTGCCAAGATAATAACCGTTATCATAGCGATTGATTATTTCCCATGTTCGTCCGTTGTTAGTACTCTTCCAAAGGTTTGAGGCGGAAAAACTGCCTTGGAGGGAATCAGAGGCAACAAATATTGTTGAGTCACCATACTTGTAAAGATATCTGGGTGATTGTGAACCTGAGTTAGATTTGAAAACAGTGGTATATCCCGTTTCAGGAGTAAATCTCAATACTTTTTTTGTCCCCTGATCAACAAACAGAACCGAGTTGCGACTTTCGGGATATATACTTCCTGAGAAGCCGTTAAAAGGTTCAATTGGTACTTTTGCACTCCAGGTTAAACCTCCATCGGAAGTGGAAGTGAAATAAGTTTTTAAAGGGGCATCATAAATAAGTTGCCCTTCAAGGCTGTTAAAAAATTTAAGGCTGTAAATCCGGTCAATATGGTTGGGTTCAACAGGGGTAAAATTGCGCCCACCATCAGTGGAGACCGATAACTGGTCAAGTGAATCACCGTAAGTAACGGCAATCACTTTCGAACGGGAAGGGAATGAGAGATCGTCAAGACGGGCACCGGCAGTAAATTGATGCAGCAATTCGTTACTCGAAAAGTGGTTTCTGTAGAGACGCAGTTGCAATTTTGCGGGACAATAAACATAAACCGAGTCAGGAGAGGTCATGTGAAAAATTCTCAACTCATCCGTTGAAGAGTGTATCTGCGACCATGTTTCACCCGAATTTGTTGTTTGATAGACAGCATTTCCGGGTGAGTAGAATGCATTACCGTTACCCCACAAGATGGCGATATCATCAATATTGCTACGGGGAAGAATCTGACTCGACCAGGTTGTGCCTGTATCTGTAGAAGTCAAAAGATTGACGCCATTTCGAGCGGTCATATGACCGTTTGGAAAAATTGCAATTGCCACATATCCGCTGGAATTCGTCGGCATGTTTTTTTCAGTCCAGGTGTTTCCGGAATCAAGAGTGAAATGTACCTTTCCCTGTGAGTGGTACATCCCTTCCTTCGGGGAAGAAAACACTATGCGGGATGTATTGTATCCGGGCAGGATGCTCCATGTGTTCCCCGTATCTCTGGAGACATAATGGTGTTGTTGTCCGGTTAAGAATATGGTTGAGGGACCTGTAAGTTGAATATTTCTAATAGCCTGCAATTGCGTCCCGACCTGAAAGTCGTATGGTTTATAAGTCATTGTTTCCCATCCATCGCGGGAAACCATCAATTCAGGCGATAAACCGGCAGCAACATACAATGTTGTATCCCAGGATGCAGTGGTAAAGATTGAATGGTTCTTAAATTTTGAGAACAGTCTTGTATATTGAGCATTTGATGTAAATGCCAGGAGAAAAATCAGGAAAAGTGAAGCTTTTGCTATTCTGAAAACTTTTCCTGACAAAATCAATTTCAAGTTTTTATGTCTGATCTGTTGTATCCCGTTCATAATATCTCCGAATGAATAATTTCTTACACAAAAATAAAAACATTTTCCGGATAAAAAGCAAATCCCCCGATTTTGCCCTTACAGAGCGCCCCTGTTTTCCGTAATTTGCGAAAATGGAAGAATAAATTTACCGGCAAAATTTGAAACAAAAACCTTCTTAACAAGTATTACCATAGTGAAATCATTCTTATTTTTTTGTTTGTTAATTCTCTTTGCCATACCTGTTTTTGCCCAGCCGGGAGATTTCAGGATGGCGCGGGTGAAGTATTCGGGCGGGAGTGACTGGTATAATGACCAGTCGGCGGATATTAACCTGTTGAAATTTCTAAAAGCAAACACGAATCTGAAGGTGAATCCTGAATACAGATTTGCTGATCTGGCGACAGAGGAAATTTTCAGTTATCCGTTTCTCTTTATGACCGGTCACGGAAATATCGCACTTACAGATCAGGAGATAAACAATCTCAGGAAGTATCTTGAAAACGGTGGATTTTTGTATGTCGATGACGATTACGGATTTGACAAAGGGTTCAGACGGGAAATAAAAAGGGTTTTCCCCGGTCAGGAATTAAGAGAGATTCCGTTCAATCATAAAATTTACAATATGAAGTACCGCTTTCCCGATGGACCTCCAAAAACTCACAAACACGATGAGAAACCACCTCAGGGGTTTGGTTTGTTTATTGGTGAGAGAATGGTTCTCTATTATACATATGAAAGCAATCCGGGTGACGGATGGGTGGATGCAGAAGTACATAATGATCCCGAGGAAAAAAGGATAGAAGCCCTTCAGTTTGGAACAAATATAGTTTTATTCGCACTTACACAGTAGGCAAACCACTAATATAAGGAGAAAATAATGAGAAAGATAGTTGTTTTGGAATTCATTACCCTTGGTGGCGTTTACCAGGCTCCGGGCGGACCGGAAGAGGATACTTCCGGCGGTTTCAAGTATGGTGGCTGGACAGTGCCGTATTTTGATGAATTTGCCGGTACGATAATGGAAGAACAAATGAAACTTCCATTCGAATTACTATTGGGAAAGAAAACCTACGATATTTTCGCTTCCTACTGGCCACAGAACGGCGAAGGCTGGCCGGGTGTGAATGAAGCCCGGAAATATGTCGTCTCTCGGAATAACTTTTCACCCGAGTGGAACAATACCATCCTTCTCAATGACAATGTAGTTGAACGGATTCAAAAATTAAAGAAAGAGGACGGTCCCGACCTGAAAGTCTGGGGCAGTGGAAATCTTGTCCAAACGCTTTTGAAGCATGATCTGGTAGATATCTTGAAGCTCAAAATATTTCCCGTCACTTTGGGAAGTGGCAAGCGTCTGTTTTCGGAAGGCACGATTCCGGCAGCATTTAAAATGGTTGATTGTAAATTTTCGCCAAGTGGAGTTATCTTTGCAGAGTATGAACGGGCCGGTGAAGTCAAAACAGGTTCATTTTAGTAAGAAACAATAAATTGAATAAGACAGTATAAATGAAGTTGGAATAATTTTTGTTATTTATAGAGTTTTATTTGCACCTACACCACAGGAAAGAATTTTGAACGGAACGGCACATTACGAAGAGATATTAAAGAAGCTTGCACGATTTGAGAACAGACGGTTGATGGCAGATCTGGCTTTTGGCGGTCAGGTTTTGTTGATTGCATCGATGCTGCTTTTTACTCTTTTTTCTTTTCTGGAATATATGTTCTTTTTTGAACCGGTGGTGAGGACCGTGCTTTTCTATACCTGGCTGGGAATCACCGGCGGGTCATTTGTACACTTCATTCTTACTCCGCTATACAAACGATTTATGATCGTTCCTTCAGATCCGTTCAGATCAGCAGCACTTGCAGGCAGCCTTTTCCCGCAGGTGAAGGATGACCTGATGAACGCCATGCAGCTTGTGAAAGTGGATGACAGACGGGGATTTTCAGAGAATCTGGTTTCGGCAGCATTTGAAGAAGTATATAAAAGAGTAAGCAATCTTGAGTTTGGAAGTGCCGTTTCGTTTAATGCAGCCAGGAAACTGTTTGTTTGGACATTGGCAAGTCTCATCCTGAGCAGTGGTTCCTTCCTTTTCAGCAACGGTATGAGAGATGCCGCGGGAAGATTGATCGATCATAATGCCGAATTCCTTCCACCGCAGAAGTACAGTTTCGAAATAAAGCCCGGGAATATCGAGGCTGCCAAGGGAGACAGCATTACAATATCCGTGAAGGTTTCGGGTCCCGAAGTCCGCTCGCTCGATTTTTATTATAAAGACGAATCACAACCCGCTTTTGTGAAAGAAATTTTGAAGCCGGGCAAAGACGGCAACTTTTCCTTCACGATTTCAGCAATCAAGTATTCTACCGAATATTATGCGATGGTTGAAGACTCAAAAAGCCTTTCGTACAGGATCACCGTCACCGACAAACCCCTCGTAAGAACTTTTAAACTTTCCATAACTCCACCCGGATATACAGGTGAGAGACCTTCTGAGCAAACAGACAATGGAAATGTATCCGGGATAAAGGGAACAGCGATCTCCTTCTCTCTCGAATCAAATAAAGAACTCGCATCAGCATCACTCGAATTTCTCGAAGGGATGAACATTCCATTGGAAGTTTCCGGAACTTCAGCTTCGGGTGCATTCAGAATCACGGGAGACAACGAGTATTTTATCAAGATTACCGATACCAAAGGATATTCCAACACCTCACCGGTGAAGTACAGTGTAAAGGCGTTTTTTGATGCTGATCCGGAAATTACGGTGGTCAGTCCTGATTCAAATACTGCCCTTCCGAGGAGCCAGAGGCAGGATATTTCACTCATCATTTCCGATGATTTTGGCTTTAGTGGTCTGAGCCTGCATTACAGAATTTCAAAAAGCAAAGATGCGGCAACGGTTCAGCAGAAGTTCAGTTCCATACCCGTGCCGTTCAACAAACAGGTAAAGGAGACGGGAGTTGATTATACCTGGAGCCTTGCACAGCTTTTCCTCTCGCAGGGGGATGAGGTGACTTATTATCTGGAAGTGGCTGACAACGATGCTGTTTCAGGACCAAAAACTGCCAGATCAAGGGAATATATTGTAAGGGTTCCCACGCTTGAAGAGCTCTTCGCCACAGGTGACAAAAAACAGGAAGAGATTTTGAAAGAGCTGAGTGATGTCCTTAAAGATGCTGAAAAACTGCAAAAGGAGATGGACAAGGCAAGCAAGGAGATGAAAAGCGACAAAAAGGATCTGAGTTTCGAGGAGAAGGAAAAACTGGAAAAGATGATCGATAACTTCGAGAAACTGCAGGATAAAGTTGAGCAGTTGTCGCAAAAAATGGATGATGTGCAGAAGAACATGCAGGAAAACAATCTTCTCTCGCCACAGACCATGGAAAAATTTATGGAACTTCAGAAGATGCTTCAGGAGATTTCAACCGACGAGATGAAGAAATTGATGGACAAGATGTCGAAGAATCTCGAGAACCTCAACCGCAAAGATGCACAGCAAAATCTTGAAAACATGAAAATGGACGAGGAGACTTTCAAGAAGAGCCTTGAAAGAACCATGAACCTGCTAAAACGGGTCCAGATTGAACAGAAGATTGATGAACTCATAAAAAGATCGCAGAATCTTAATGAACAGCTCGACAAGATGCAAAACGAGACCAAAAATGCTGATCAAAAGACGATGGATCAGCTCGCCAAAAAGCAGGATGAGGTAAAGAAGCAGATGGAGGCTCTTGAAAAAGAGATGAAAGAGCTTCGTGAAAAAATGAAGGACATGAAGGATATGCCTAATGAACAGGCGGAAAAACTTCAGGATGAACTTGAAAAACAGCAGAATGATGAACTCTCTGACGAGGCGAAGGAAAACCTGAAAAAGGGACAGAAACAGCAGGCGATGCAGAATCAGCAGAAGATGTCGAAGAATATGAAAAAGATGGAGCAAGGCTTGCAGGAGCTTCAAAATTCGATAAATGAAGCAAATCAGATGCAAACCATGGCTGACATGATGAAGATTATCAGTGATATCGTCGATCTTTCGAAACAGCAGGAGAATCTGAAAAAGAAGACACAAAACAGCAGCCCTTCGGCACTCCTCAATCAGGAGATGAGAGAGCAGGACAAGATACAGCGGAATCTGGATAAAATGCTCGCGCGCCTGGGCGAACTTGCTCAGAAGTCATTTGCAGTCAGCCCCGAGATGGCAAAATCGCTCGGTGGTGCCAGAAGAGAGATGGGCAAGTCATTGGACAACATGCAAAACAGGAACAACAAGCAGGCAGCAGGAAATCAGGGGGAAGCAATGTCTTTCCTGAATCAGGCTGCCGGTATGATGCAGGATGCCCTTGCACAGATGATGCAGCAGGGAAACGGCGGACAAGGTGGCATGATGTCGATGATGCAGCAGATGGGTCAAATGGCTGGGCAGCAGATGACGCTTAATCAGCAGATGCAGGAGATGATGAAGGGGAGCGGCGGACAGTTGACCCAGGAGCAGATGTCACAAATTCAGAGATTAAGACAGGAACAGGAGAATATTAAAAAATCGCTCGATCAGATGAACAAGGAGGCAAAAGCTGCAGGCAAGTCGAAGAGCATTCCGGCAAATCTCGATAAAATTTCACAGGAGATGCAGGAGATAATAACGGATATGAGAACGGGCAGAGTAAATGATGAACTTGTGAAAAAACAGGACAAAATTCTCTCAAAGATGCTTGATGCAACAAGATCGGTGAATGAACGGGATTTTGAGAAGGAAAGAGAATCATTTACCGGGACGAATTCGAAAGGCAACTCACCGGGAGCCCTTAAACTGGACGGACAAAAGAAGGATAAAAGCTACTCGGACAACATTAATAAAGCCCTGCAGGGTGGTTTCACTAAAGATTTTGAAGATCTTACGAGGAAATATTACAATCTGATCAAATAGGTATCAGAACTTGTACCACTTTTTCTTGCTGCTGTCGTAGTAGGTTCTGGTCCTGACTCCTTTATTGGTAACACTTCCCTGTATGGGGATGTTGGCTTTTTTGGAATCGAGCAGAGTAGTGGTAATATAATAAGTTGCAGATGTTCTGTTTCCCTTTGTTCTGCTCTTATTGTAGCTTTTTATGAAGTATTTGTCTGTCAGCATTTGAGTTGGAGGAGTCCACTTGGCGAATGATTTGTTGCCGCCACCTCCTGCTGCCACAGGGGTATAAAAATGTTTCATCGCATCATTTAACAGATAGTCACCCCGAACACCAAGCTGGTCAAGAGTCGATTGAAAAGAGAAGTATTCCCAAAGCGTAAGACCGGAAAAAACAGCCAGCCCGACGAGAATCACACCCAAAACGATAAGTAATAATTGTTGTTGTCCCATACCTCAAACTCCTATTGAAAAAGCAAAATCCATTTTAAGAAACCCCGCACATACTCCAAAGACTCCGGTTTTTCCTTTATTAGTCCCTGTCTTACTTCGTCTGTGATGGCAGGGAAGAAACTTTCAAGTTTTGACACGATCATCTCTCTGTTTGCGATCGTGGTTTTTGTCAGGAGATAAAACAGAGAGAGAGCATCGAGTTCAGTGGAATTCACAATAAATGAAGCGAGTGTTTCGGGATCCAGTCCCTTCACATTCATAATATTAATTCTGCTTTTCTGCGCCGAGTCGGTAAATGCATAAACCGGAATATTGAGCAGATTTCCTTCAGCGATAGAAACCGAGTGGTTTGAAGCCAAAGAAATTCTGTGGCTGCCAATCACCACCTCAGCCCAGCCAAAATTGAGTTTGATCTGATTGAGAATCCGGGAGCATTGAAGTTGTGCCAATTCGGTTGTTATTCTGACATCTCCGAACCGGATGGAGTATGGAGGCTGGTCGGCAAATTCGACAAATTTTGCTGTGTCCAGATTTGTCATCAGCTCGAATCCGGTGCCGTTGACATCAAATATATTCTGTTCTCTGTGTCCTTTAATCAACTTGAGAGTACTTTTCGGGTAGAGCTTTATTGTTGCCTGAGAGGGAATAACGATTTTAGCGGTCGAGGCTTCTTCGGTGCTTGCCACTTCATTCTCATTAAGATCAGTCTCCGTGGTACCGTTAATTGATACATCGCCTTCGAGTGCCCTGACGCTCCATGGAGTGTTATATTTCGAATACTCCAGATAACCATAAACTCCTGCTGCAGTAAGAACAAGAATCAGAAGTGTAACCAAAAGTTTCTGAACATCGATAAAAGATGCTTTGTAGCCGAGGGATTTTGCTTTGCCGATCGCCCTGCCGCCGATACCAGAAGAGGTTTGACTTGCGGTTGACCTCGCCAGTGACTGGAGTTCCTGATTCCTTATTTCCTTCTTGCGGGAGTGCCTCTCTTTTATTTTGTTCTCATTGATCAGTTCATCCTGAATCTCATCCAGAATCCCTGTTCTAACCGGTGTTGATGCAAACAAATCGCGGACAAGATCGATAAAATCTGCGAATTTATCGAGAAATTCGGGTTTTTTGTTTTCAATCACCTGTTCGGGTGATTCACCGGGAATATTGTAAGAGGAAACAAGTTTAATAAAATCGCTTTTGTGATCAACGATGCATTCTTTAAAAGGGGTAAAATAACAGAGTCGCTCCAGTTTGTCGTTCAGAATCTGTACCACGCCCTCTTCTGTTTGATCGGTAATAAAACCTGCAATGATCTCGGGGGTATAATCAAATTGAAGATAGAGCGTGAGGACGACTCTTTCGAGATCGGTGAATGAGGCATAGACTGCTTCAACCTCTGAAAATTGAGGGGAGAGGGGTGGCAGTTCCTGATCTCCGCCGTTATAGAGGGGGTGCTCCCGCAAATTATAAAGGCTGACAATTGCAGAGATTTTGCGCAGCCATTCAAATAAATCCTTTCCCTCTTTAATATGAGCAACATTGTCTGCCGCAAGCACAAAAATCTCTTTAAGTGTCTCTTCCGCCCGGTCCGGAGAGGGAATTATCTTGTAAACAAGATGATAAATCTCCTTATAGAAATTTGGTACCAGCTTAAAGAAGGCGTACTTGTCACCCTTCCGGGCGGCTTTGAAAAGGGATTCGGCGTTTGAGTCAGTGTTTTGTGTCATGATTAAAAATTTTGAGAATGAACTGAATAATATCGAAATATTTTATTATAAACAAATCCCGTCAGCAGGCTCCCTCCAATAATTGATCCTTCTGATACATAAAAACCATTCCACACAAAATAAATCCTTCTGTCACTATTGATTTTAATCTGGAATTATTCTTCACTAAATTTTAACTTTGTACTAAACATTCTAGAAAATAATGGAGGTCTTAATGGACAGATATAAAAGTTATCTGTTTCTCTTTCTCTTTCTGGTTGCCGGAAGTGTGTCCGCACAGCTAAAGGTTGACTACGAATATTACAAACTTGACAACGGGCTTAAGGTGGTTCTCTCTCAGAACAAGACCGCACCCGTGGTTACAGTGGCTGTCTACTACAACATCGGATTCAGAATTGAGCCGAAAGACAGGACAGGTTTTGCGCATCTTTTTGAACACATGATGTTTCAGGGATCGAAAAATCTGGGTAAAATGGAATTTATAAAACTTGTTCAGTCAAACGGTGGAATCCTTAACGGCTCCACAAGATTCGACTTTACAAATTACTTCGCAATCGTGCCGTCACATAAGCTTGAAACAATCCTCTGGGCGGAAGCTGACAGAATGTCGGGACTTGATATCACACAGGATAATCTCGTGAATCAGCAGGGTGTGGTAACAAATGAAGTGAAGGTAAATGTACTGAATCAACCTTACGGTGGTTTCCCGTGGCTCGATCTTCCTCAGGCTGCAAATGTAAACTGGTATAATGCCCACAACTTTTACGGTGACCTGAAAGACCTCGATGCTGCCACCCTTGCAGATGTAAAGGACTTTTTCAGCAAATATTACATACCAAATAACGCTGCTCTCGTTATCACCGGTGATTTTGAAAAACCTCAAGCGAAGGAATTTGTAAAGAAGTACTTCGGAAAAATTCCTGCCGGGAAACAACAAAAACTCCCCGACATATCAGAACCGAGACAGGAAAAAGAAAGAATCTCTGTGAAGGTTGATTCGCTCGCCAACAAACCGGCAATTGCTTTTGGCTATAAAATGCCGGCAGTCGGGACACCTGAATATTTTGCGATGGGAATCATCGATCAGGTACTTCTTCAGGGACAGGACAGCAGACTTTATCAGAAACTGATTTCCGAAAAAGGATATTATTCCGGTGTGTATGGCGGAATTAATTCCGGACTCGGAAACATGTTCAACTATAACGGACCAATGCTGTGGGATTTCTACCTTCTGCATGAAAGCAATGTTACTCCTGAAGAAATCATTGCTTCAGTGGATGAAGTTGTGAAAGGTGTTATCGAGAAACCTTTGGCAAAAGATGAAATTTCCAGAGCACTTGTAAAAATGCGTTCCAACCTCTACGATGTAGTGGAAGGAACTTTTGGTTTCGGACTTGCCGACCTTCTCGCTTGTTATGCACTCTTCAATGATGATCCGGGAAAGATTAATACCATTGAAGACTCCTTCAAAAAGGTGACGCCTGAACTGATCCAAAAAACCGCAAAGGAATATTTGAGATCAAGTAACAGGACTATTATCAAACTTGATGCAAAAGCAGCGAAATAAGGAGACAGCAATATGAAAATGAAAATATTATCACTCGTTTTGGCAGCTTTTCTTCTTTCAGGTCCTCTTTTTGCACAAAAAGAACAGCCACCTGTTGGCGGTACGCCGAAGAATTTTACCGTCCCTTCATATAAAACTGTTACTCTCAGAAACGGGATGAAGGTTACTCTTGTACCTTATGGTCAGACTCCAAAAGCAACTGTAAGACTGATTGTCAGAACCGGAAGTTTGAATGAGCCTGCAGGACAGGTTTGGATATCGGATTTCGCAGCAGATCTTCTACTTGAAGGAACAAAATCCAAATCAGCTCAGGCAATTGCAGAAGAAGTGGCGGCTTATGGTGGAGAACTTTTTGCAAATGCAGGCACTGACCAGTCACAACTCGGAGCAGATGTCCTTTCGGAATTCACCCCGAACCTCGTGAAAACGATGGCTGATGTGGTGATGAACCCTAAATTTGATCAAAAGGACTTTGAGAGAATCAAAGGTAATTATCTCACAAATCTTGCTGTCTCACAAAAGTCTCCTGATGCAATGGCAGACAAGGAACTCTACAAACTTGTGTACGGTGATCATCCATACGGTATTACCGAACCAGCGGAAGCAGCTCTGAAGGGTTACACCGTCGACATGGTAAAGAAATATCATGAAGACAATTTCGGAGCCTGGAGATCACACCTTTACATTTCAGGTGTTTTCGATGAAAAATCTGTAATGGCTGCAGTTGAACAGGCATTCGGAAAGTGGAAAGCAGGAGCAGATATTCTTACGAATCCTGCCGTTCCGCAGAGAGTAAAGAAATTCTCCCTCGTCGACAGACCCGGGTCGAAACAGTCTAAAATCATTTATGGAATTCCTGCTGTCGATCCGTCGATGCCCGACTATGTTCCATTTATGGTGATGAATTCGCTTCTTGGCGGCTCATTTGGTTCACGCATCACTTCGAATATTCGTGAGAACAAGGGCTACACCTACTCACCCGGAAGCAGCGTTATGACAAGATACCGCTCCGGTTTCTGGAGTGAGGAAGCTGATGTGACGAGCAGCGTTACAGGTGCCGCAATTAAAGAAATTCAGTTTGAAATAAAAAGACTGCGCGATGAGGCTCCATCGGAAAATGAACTTGACGGCATCAAAAACTATGAAGCTGGCATTTTTGTTCTTAGAAATTCAAGTCGTGCAGGCGTAATTGGTCAGTTGAGTTTCATCAATTTCCACGGACTTTCCGATGATTATCTTAAAAATTATGTTCAAAAGATAATCAATACAAAACCTGCGGATGTTTCGGCATTGGTTAAAAAATATCTCGACCTTGACAGATTCACTACTGTTATTGTTGGTGATAAAAAAGAAGTCGAACCTCAACTCGAGAGTTTGGATCTGAAATAACATAAATTTCGGGGGCATGAGGAAGTTACTTCATGCTCCCGGTATTTCTTTTGGAAGGAAAATCGATGATATTCGACAAACTTGAAAATTGCAAAACCTACGCATCAATCAGTGAAAATCTGAAAAAAGGATTTGAATATCTTACTGATACTTACACACTTGATACCCCTGAAGGTATTTATGAGATAGATGGCAAGTCTGTTTATGCAATTGTGACATCGTATAAAACAAAGGCTTACAGCGAGGGTGACTTTGAATCTCACAGAAAGTATCTCGATGTTCAATATATTCCGAAAGGTGAGGAGAATATAGGGATAACCGGGCTTGAAAACCTCAAACCAAAATCAGATTTTGATACCGAAAAAGACATTGTCTTCTACGAAGGGGACGGCGATCTTTTAAAACTGCCGGAAGGTTATTTTATGGTGCTTTTCCCTCAGGATGGTCACAAGCCGGGGATTATGACGGGTGAAGAAAAGCAGGAAGTGAAAAAAGTCGTAGTGAAGGTCCTGGTTTAGTCAGTCACTCCGGTCTTAATCTCTATTTCTGGTAAAACCAACCCGCACCAGCATCAGGCTTTCACTTAGAAAGAGAAATCCACCTGAATTGTCGGCATAATCATCCATGCATCAGCTTTGGTGTCGTTTCCCACGGTTTTCAGCAGTTTTATTCCAACCAGTGCATTTGCATTATCCATAAATTTGTAGATTACACCCGGACTGAAGAAATAGAATCCGATATTAACATCGTTTCTTTTGTCAGTTTTGATGTACTCAATTCCTGTGTTCCAGACAGGCAGCCACCATGGACGGTCACCCACATAATTGGAGGGAACAAATCCGAGGAGGCTTTGTGTAAAGTAACCTGCCCCGATATAAAAGTTGACAGGACTTTCATAAGCTGAATTGAAACTTAGAGTGACGAACGGGTTCAAATTGGTTGTTGCAGCGTTGTCGCTGTAGATCGATATGAATTCTTTCTTCGTGCCATCGTTGTAGGTTTCCACCCTTTTTACGACTGTTTCGGCATTGTAGAGATGCTTTTGAACCAGTACTCCCGCATCTATTCTAAAAGCGGTATTGCCGTTCAGTCCCCCGACTCCAAAACCTGCCTCACCTCCAATTGCACTTTGATTTCCGATATTCGAGAAATGAAAACCACCTGTAAAGAAGATGCTTTTTGTGAGTGGTATATCGATGTCCACACCCGCAACGATGTCAGGGAAAGACCACTCAAGATTTTGTTCTCTGAAGAATGGCTTTAGTGAATCTCTCGGGCTAAGGCTTGAATGGAAACTCCCCGAGGTTGATGTCGATATGCTTTTGTTTTGGTTTATAACCAGTTTCGGAGAGACTTTTATTTCTGAGTTTCCGCTGTTTCTGTGAATGGTTCTAACGGGGGGAGTGTTTATCGGAGCCTGCACATCCACATCGCCGAGATAGATGGTTTCCTGTACTTTGACCGTATCGCAACCGGAATAAGCGAGGATGAAAAAAAGTGCCGTGACGATGCTTAAGAGAACTTTTGAAAACTTCATGGCGAAGCCTCCGGTTATGTGTTAACTACTTTCTTAGTTCTTCCCGTCTTTCTTTCAGAAGTGTAGTCACCTTGTCATACACGGGCTGAGGTGATCTGTTTATCAGTATTGCTTCAAGCAGACGGGCATTATTGATTTTTGCAAAAAAACCGATTTGGATATTTTTTGCTACACTTTCAGCGATCATTATACCGTTGAATTTCCCCGAGAATGTTCCACCCTTCAGATTCTCGATATCGGAGTAGAGCAGCTCCTTCTCTCCGGACGACAGAAAAAAGTCAGAACAGACCAGTCTGTCATCCAAAGCGTGAATCCTGAAGGGAACGATTCGCCATATTTTGAAGAAAAAAGTATTGGTGATTAGAAATATAACGACAACCGATGAAAAAAAGAGAATGTCAACAGTTCTTGAAGACGGATTGAGCAGGAAGGGAATTATGTAGAGAGCAAGCACCATCGAGACCGGGATATTCCCGAATCTGTAAACAGTTCTCAGCACCGGATTATAGGTGAAAATGTGGTCTATCTTCTCTCTTTCCATTTCTAAAACCTGTTCATTACTTCCACAACCCTGTGGATATCATCCTTTGTGTGAAAATATGAAATGGGAAGACTAAGAGTCGTGTTGTGTATCTCCTCGGAAATCGGGTATTCACCTTCGATAATCCCCTGCATCGCTTTCTGTTTGTGCGGTGCAACAGGGTAATGAATGTCTGTTTTTATCTCATTTTTCAGGAGATATTCCCGGAGTTTGTCTCTTTTTTTATGTCTCACATTGTATATGTGGTAAACATCGTAATGGTCATCAGAGCGGTACGGCTTTATAAAGTCAGATTTTAACCCGTTGTGATAAATTTCAGCGAGTTCTCTTTTGTGTTCGTTTATTTCGTCAAGTTTCCGGAGCTTGATCGAAAGAAAACCTGCCTGCATCTCATCGAGGCGGGAGTTGTAACCAACCACTTCATTGTAGTATTTAATGTCGGAACCGTAATTGCGGAGTCTCAAAATCTTTTTGTAAAGCTCTTCATTCTGCATAAGCATTGCTCCCGCATCACCGAGGGCACCGAGATTTTTAGTAGGGTAGAAACTGAAAGCTCCGTAGTCACCGAAAGTACCCGTGAGTCTGTCGCGCCACTTTGCACCATGACTCTGAGCGGCATCTTCAATCAGTCTGAGATCAAATTTCTTTGCGATTCTGGTTATAAAGCCCATTTCGCACGGTTTCCCGTAGAGATGGACGACCATTATCGCCCGGGTTCGGTTTGTTATTTTTTCTTCAATTTTCCGGGAATCGATGTTGTATGTTTTAATGTCAGGCTCAACCAGAACAGGCTTCAGTCCCGCATGAAGAATTGCGAGAATTGTGGCAATATAAGTGTTTGAAGGTACAATCACCTCGGAATTCGGGGGGAATTCAAATGCTTTCAATGCAAGGAGAAGGGCGTCAAGACCCGATGCCACACCGAGACAGTAGGCGACACGATGATAGTCTGCAAATTCCTCTTCAAATTTCTTTACATTGTTACCGAGAATATACCAGCCTGATTTGAGGGTTTCGGCGAAAGATTTTTGGTATTCTTCAAAAAACGGCTGATTCAGTTTCCCCAGATTTTCGTACTCGATCACTTGTACTCCTCATGGATATAATCGTCGATGTCATATTCAGAAGATGCAAGCACAAGCAGAATAGCGTCATCGCTGAATTTGTGCATGATGTGCCAGTCCTGAGGCTCGAGTATCAGGCACTTCGAGGGACTGTCGAGAAGGAAATTCTCTTTGGTCGTCCCGTTGTTATTGTAAACCTCCACACTCCCTTTAAGGCAGATGGTAGCCTGAACGGTTTTTTTGTGGCGGTGTTTGGCTCTTGGGAGGTCCTTGCTGTTGTTGTAGATATAATAAACCCGTTTAATTTCGAAAGGGAGCACCTTTTCAATTACAGTCAGGCTGCCTCTTTCGTCATCTTTGGTTTGCAGATCAATAAAATACGCCATTAACTCCTCAAGAATGTTTTCTCTTCAAACACATTGTATACACCGGTTAGTTTCCTGTAAAGATAAATCAACGGTGTTTTTGGCAGAAATTTGTTTTCTCTTGCACCGTGGGGGTCGAAACCGGGATAATCGACTAAAATATCTTTTTTTATTTGATTAAGCTTGTGAATATACGGCTTATAGAAGATATTTAAAACATCATCTGTCAGGATTCTTCGTCCAAGTTCGATTTTTCCGTCCCTGAAGAACCTCAAATAGTGATAGTGATAAAAAATTACGACGAATTTTTCACCGGACGATTTCACGGTGCCTGTAATTTTATCAGATTTTGTTTCAAATTTGTATTGCTGTACATTCCATGCTGCGAGACCACCCCCGTGGTGTTGCATCACATGCACACCTTCAAATCTTTCTGTCCAGTCATCCAGGTAGAGCTGATCTCCAAATTTCCCGTCCTCATAACGGTCGTAGCACCACTCGAGGCATCTTTCCCTCCACCATGTCAGGGCTTTTCTTCCCTTTTCATCGTTTTTGAATGTGACAAATTGAACGCAGTATTTCCCGCTTTTCACTTCCTTGTTGTACTGCGGGGAATATCTGTGCTCTGTCAGCAGGATCGATTTGTCGCCCAGCTCATTGAAGATTGGTTCGGGGGACGAGTAGAAGCAGATGTCTGCATCGATGTAAGTACAGTTGTCAACTCCAAATTTGTCAAGGACATGGAGAACGGTGGAGGAGGTAGCCGTCCAGCAATACTCCGCGATTGATCTTGTTGGCTTAACTTTCAGAAGTTCGTGGTCTTCAAAGTCCTTCAGACTGATAACTTCGGTATTTTTAAGTTTCATATCCGTCAGGATTTTATAAGACCTGTCGTCGAAAGCAAAGATAAAAAGCCTGAAATCGGGGATGTGTTGCATCATCGACTGATGAAGAGCCAGTCCGCGGGTCAGGTAGTTGGAATCGAAAAGAGTGCAGAAATTATATGTCATTGGTTGAACAGTTTAGAGAATTTCTCCTTCACGGCAGGAAGGAATTTCAGTTTGAGAAGCTCTTTTTTCAGTTTTCCCTCTGAAAATTTGATCATTTCATTAAAAAGGGGATTTGAAAACCTCTCCCGTCCGTGATGGGCAATTGAAAGCGAATGTCCGTATTGCTTTTCAAGCACTGCAAAAACCCAGCCAAGCAGATGATCTCTGACGGAGAGCTTTTCGCTGAAGTCGTTAAAGTATTTTAACTCAGCCCAGCCGGGGGAATTTTTGTGGGAGTAGAAAATAAATTTTTTTAATTTTTCTGGGAGTTGCAGACTTTCCACATCATCTTCTCTCAGTCTTTGCGAGCCCTTTACGGTCATCGCTCCCAGCCAGAAGGGAAGAGATTCAAAATATTCGAAAACCTTGTACAGTTTATCTTCTCCCTTGTAGGAGTCGATAATTCCGGGCTCAAGTTCAACCACAAGTGCATTTTTTTGAATGTCTTCAGGCAGCGACCTGAATATACTAAGGTCGATTCCTTGAGTGTCGGTCTTAAGCCAGTCGATTTTATTCAGATTAAGATCGCTCAATACCTTCGAAAGAGTTGTGTTCTTTACGGTGACCTTTTTATCCACTTCAAATTTTGAGGCAAAAGCCCACTCTTCCAGTGCCTTGTTGTCGGGTTCGAGCGTACTCGAACAATAGGGAGATCCTGTCAGATAAAAATCAGTCGTGTCCCTTTCAGAAGCTGAAACGAGTGAGTTGTAGATGTAGAGCTTTTTAAAACCTTTTGATTCATCGGTAATGTAGCCGAACTCCCTGTCGTCAGCATCAAAAGCGAGGCATACAGCGTGTTTTGCGAACGCCTTCCACTCTTTGTGGATGCTTCCCGAGGCACCGATATCCACAAGAACAGGAGGTTCATCGGTTAACTCTTTGGAAAGGAAAATTCTGTCTATAAGATTCATGCTGTTTTTCTCAGTAAAAAGAGTGGCAAAAGAGAGAAAAGATTTGGGATCATCCCTGTGAGAGTGTCCTTGAAACTGTTGTTTGAAAACACAGTGGAGAATTTCTCGATTTCAAGACCGCCGACACTTTCAACGAGTTCCTTGAAATCACTTATCGATAATTGATGAATATGACCTGTGGAATACCACGAATATCCGAACATGCAGGGTTTTGGCATCCTCCCGTGCAACAGCATGTCGAGACGGTTTCTGTAAAATCCAAAGTTTGGGAACGATACAATCTGCTTTTTGGAGATGCGTTTCATCTCTTTTAGCAGCACCTCGGGATACATCACCATTTGTATTGTCACATTGCAGACCGAAATATCAAACTCTTCATCGGCAAAAGGGAGAGTTTCGTCAATTCTTCCCAAACGGGCATCAATTCCTTTTTTCTTTGATATCTCAACGCCTGACTCTGAAATCTCGAGACCAACTGCCCGGGTACACTTCCCCTTCTGCATCAGCGAATGAAGCAACGAACCGTTCCCGCAGCCGAGATCGATTATGGAAGAGGGGGTGTATATGAAGCCTTCTATTACTTCATATTCCTTTCGCACTTCACTCTCAATGCCGGTGTAGTCATAATTCCGGTTGTCGTTATGTTCGGGGCTGTTTATGTCTTTAGTCATCAAAAAATAAAATTTAAATCACCAAAAATAAGAAGAAAGTGTGATTAATGAGCTATGAACTATGACCTATGAACTATGAGCTGACATTTTTGCGAAGGGAATGAAATGGCACACGGATGAGACGGATTCAACGCATGCCCACGGATAGGGAATGGTCCCACGGATATTACGGACATATGAAAACTACAATATCGGAAAAGGAGAGACAATCGTCTCGATTGTCCTACCGACCAGCGATACCCCTGTGGTGGCATCTTTTTCGAACACGATAATCAAGATGAATAAGGATGGAAAGGATATTTCCCCCGGAGTGGGTTACATGTTCGAAGAAAAAGGAAGGATAATCCATAATTACCCCCGAAGCGGGGTTACATGTTCGTAGATGAAGAAATATAATACATTCAATACCCCCGGAGTGGGGTTACATGTTCGTAGAAGAAGGAAGGATAATCCATAATTACCCCCGGAGTGGGGTTACATGTTCGTAGAAACGGCGACAATTCACAATTAAATTTCCCCCATCCTTTAGAAGGAGGGGGGCAAGGGGGGTGGTCAGCGGTGTGCCATGTTCGTTGAGGCTTGCAAAAAAAGGCTGCCTGAATTTCGACAGCCCTAAAATGATGATTCTGTTTAAGAGGGTAGCTAACTAAACTATTCCACCTCCAGCGATTAACCTGAAAGTTCCCAGGATTACAGCGATGCCGCACAATACTACTCCTGCAATTGCTTTTCCCCGATCGCTCTCAGGGGCTGAATTCATTGCGATGATACTGATTATCAATCCAATTGCCGCGAAGGGGATGTTTAACCAGTTGAGACTGCCGAGACAGGGGAAGAATGCCACGATCATGCCGACCAGAGCAAGAATACCCCAAACCAAAGACAAGACTGCCATTTTTTACCTCTTTTTTTGTTGTACGATTTGTAAATACGCCTTGAAGCGATTACAATATTGAGTAAAAATATCGTGTAAAGTGGAATTCCGGCTTTGTTAAAGTTGAAGGATCTGGAAATTTCAAGGTTGGAAATTGCAACGAAGGAGCGGGTCATTCCGCAGAGGGAACATTCGGTTCCATATTTTGACATAGAAATGCAGACCGGAGAGATTCTGAGAGCCATCTCATCGAAAAAGGAGAGGGATATAACTCCGAATGCCATAAAACCGAAAATGATCATCAGATAATCAAATTCTCTTGAGCAGGTTATTTTCTTAAATATACTTAACATTCCGATTAAGTAATTTTTTTATGTAATACTCATAAAATAGATAAAAATTTTGAAAATCGAGAAAGTAATCACATTTTTTTATACAGTTTTACCGGTTTGGTTGATTTGCTTCTGAGTTTCAGGTTCAAAGTCTCGACAAAAATTGAGAATGCCATCGAGAAATAGATATATCCTTTGGGGATGTGATAGTCGAAACCGTCAGCGATGAGGGTGAAACCGATCATCAGCAGGAAAGAAAGGGCAAGCATCTTTATCGTCGGGTGTTTATCAACAAAATTGCTGACGGGAGAGGCAAATATCAACATGAAAATTACTGATATCACTACTGCTGTTATCATTATTTCAATTTGTGATACAATTCCTACTGCAGTAATAATTGAATCGAGAGAAAAAACAATATCGAGTATCAATATTTGTAATATCGTCATTCCGAATGACTTCGCAACCTGTCCGCCTGCCGAATGTTCTTCACCTTCCAGTTTATCGTGGATCTCAAAAGTGCTTTTCCCCAAAAGAAACAGACCGCCGATAATCAGAATCAAATCGCGACCGCTTATTTCGTTGCCAAACATTGTGAAAATTGGGGATGTCAGTTTCATTATCCAGGTGATGGAGAGAAGGAGGAGTATTCTGGTTACCATAGCGAGGATGAGTCCCAGATTCCTAGCTTTTGCCTGCATCTCTTTGGGCAGTTTACCTGCCAGAATTGAAATGAAAATGATGTTATCTATTCCAAGTACAACTTCAAGTGCTACGAGGGTGGCGAGAGCTATCAAGGCTTCGGGGTTGGTGATCCATTCCATTCTGTAAATTCCTCTTTGTTATTCTGCTGATTGTTATCCAATTAATGCGACCTGCAAAAATAAGAAAAAAGATGAGAAGGCGGAATAATTGAAGGCAGAAATTCGAAGGCTGATTTTTCATCCCTCATCTTTCATCCTTCAGCCCTCGCTATTCTTTCTTCGTTTATTCTGACTTATCATTATATTTCACGCTTGATTAAAAGAAAATTGTATGAAAAAGACATTTATAATTTTGTGGTTTTTTGCCATTTCTGTTTTCAGTCAGACGGTGATGCAGGATTGGGAAAAAGTTTTTGATGACACACATGTCGGGCGGATTGACATAACGATTGCTCCGGCATATCTTGCATGGATTTATTCTCATGTTACCAGTGACAGCGAGTTTGTTGCAAAGGTGAGGTTTCGGAACAATCATTTTGATGAAACGCTTGATTCCATCGGATTCAGATTACGGGGCAACACATCCCGGAATGCTCAGAAAAAGTCGTTTAAAGTGTCGATAAACAGTTTTTTCAAGGGGAGGAACTTTCACGGAATTGAGAAACTGAATCTGAACGGAGAGCATAACGACCCTTCGATAGTGAGGAGCAAACTATGTTTTGATCTTTTCCGAAGCGCGGGTTTGCGAGGCTCACGGGCAAACTACATGGAAGTGTATATAAACAACAAATATTACGGGTTGTATCTGAATACCGAACATATCGACGAGGAGTTTTTATCACGACAATATCCTGATGATTCAGGGAATCTTTGGAAGTGTCTTTATCCTGCAGACCTCGTGTATCTCGGTGAAAATCCCGCGCCATACATCTCCCTGGGTGGAAGCAGGCCCGCATACGAACTCTCCACAAATGAGGCGGGGATGGATTTTTCGAAACTGATTAGGCTTACGAGAATCCTTAAAAATACAGCGTCAACAAAACTTTTGGATTCTTTGGAAACCACTTTAGATGTTCTTGATGCATTAAAATATTTTTCGATGAATGTACTGGTCGGGCAGTGGGACGATTACTGGTCGAACATGAACAATTACTACCTGTACCATGAACCTGCAGAAAATCTGATTCATGTTATTCCCTACGATTATGACAACACATTTGGTATTGACTGGTTCAATATTAACTGGTCAGCGGCAAATCCATATACCTTTCCGAAAATTGGTGCCGGTGAGAGGCCACTCATTGAAAAGATGATTGTGGTTCCGGAGATTAGAAATCTTTACACCCGCCTGCTGACATATTACAAAACAAATGTTTTCACTCTGCCGGTGTTAAATCAGAGAATAGACTCCCTTCGGGAAATGATCACGCCATCGGCACTTGCGGATACTTTTCGGGTGCTCGATTACGGTTTTTCGTTCAATCAGTTTCTGAATTCCTTCTCAGCATCCTCCTTCTCCAATCAGCATGTGAAAATGGGGATCAAACAGTATATTCTATCGAGGACGAATTCCATCGGCAGTCAGTTGAATTATGTTTCCTCTGATCCCTTTGTTTACAAGATTAACTATTCGCCCAAAAATCCTTCAGCAACTGACTCCATAAGGGTGGAAGTGTCGGCATTTTCCAATGCCGGTCTCGACAGCGTTTCAATTCAGTTGGAAAATCTGGTTACGGGAAGCATGTCAAAAATTCCGATGGTGTTCTCTCCCGTTCCGGGAACGAAAAAAGTTGAGGAGAGTGACCGTTACACAGCAGTTATACCACCTTTGGGTGCAAATTTCAGAGGGAAAATAACATTCAGGACGAGAGACAATGCCGGCAAAGTGGCGGTTTATCCAAAAGCAAGGAAAATGGTTGTTTCAACTCCGGGAGTTGTCACCGCAGGCTTAAAAATAAATGAACTGCTGGCGGACAATACGACGATTCCCGACAGTTTGGGAGATTTTGATGACTGGATAGAGCTCTACAACTCTTCCAGTGATACAATTCTTTTGACCGGTAAATATCTCACCGACAAAAGTGACAATCTGGTAAAATGGAGATTTACTCAGCCCGAATTGAAGATGGCACCGAAGCAGTTTCTTGTGGTCTGGTGTGATGAAGAGGAAACGGAACCGGGTATTCATACAAATTTCAAACTCAGCAAATCAGGTGAACTTGTGTATATGACTGACACCAACGGGGTTGATATTATCGATTCAATTTCATTTGGACCTCAAACTACTGACATGTCCCTCGCACGAACAATAGACGGAGCCGGTGTCTGGATGCAGATGGCGCCAACACCCGGATATTCGAATGTACCCGTCTCAGTCGAAGATGAATCTGCTCCCGCGGGTTACACTCTGATGCAAAATTACCCGAATCCTTTTAATCCTTCAACTTTAATTCGCTATTCCATGCAGGAAAGCGGGATGGTCTCGCTGAAAGTTTACTCTTCTCTTGGTGAGGAAATAGCCGAATTGGGCGGGGATTTCAAACCTGCGGGCAGTTACCAGACTGAGTTCAATGCTCAAAATCTGCCATCCGGGGTATATTTCCTAAGGCTTTCTGTAAACGGTTTTTCAATGTCACGAAAAATGATTCTTATAAGGTGATTGCATGATCAGAATTCTCTTCTTCCTTCTCTTTGCTTTTACACTTTTTGCACAGACACCTGAGCTGAAGGTAGAGCTAAAAAACACTTCACAAGTCTTTTGCATTGCCGTTTCCGATGACGGGAAATACATGGCAACGGGTTCGATTGGGAAGGTGTTCATCTGGGATCTTGAAGAGGGGAGACTGACAAGCTGCATTAAGAATCTCCTTTACCCTGTATATTCGATGGGATTCACAACTGACTCAAAATCACTGTTGATGGCGATGGGTAACAATAATGTCGAACTTTGGGATTTGGAGACCCTTACAAAAACCACGACATATTTCGGACACTCCTACATGGTGAAGGAGCTGAAGGTAGCCAGGAACGGAAAATATTTTGTTTCGCTCGACTATAAAAACAAAATTATCCTGTGGGACATCAACAAAGGGAAAGCTCTCAGGGAATTTGAGCCGTCATCTTCACTTGTGCATTCTGTAGATTTCTCTCCGTCCGGAAAAGAGATAATAATCGGGCAGATGGAAGGCGGCATCCCTGTCATCGATCTTGCGTCAGGGAAGGAAATAAAGAAAATAAACGGGACCCGGACAACAGGCGACGATTATAAACCCGGGATGTCAGAGGACAGTATCATTATGATCTCAGTCAGGGACTATTCGATGGGAAACACTGTTCTGCATGAACCGGGAAAAATTATCGCGTTTCATGCGAATATGATAACTCTTTGGGATATTGAAAAGGGAGTGCAGGATCATTATCTTCCCCTGAAATTTACTCCTCTGAGGGCAACTCACACTCTGGACGGTAAAAAAGTGGCACTAAGAGGGGGGAAAGTAATGAAACTTCTCGACATGCAATCGATGAAAATTACAGATTCCATTTCACTCTCTCCAAACGATTTTCAACCCCTTGCCGTCGATTCAAAGGGGAAATATTTTCTCACAGGTGAGATGGACGGCAGTGTGAAATTCTTTGAAACGGGAAGCGGCAGGGAAGTAATGACCCTTTTTGCGTTCGATTCGACAGACTGGGCAGTCGTAACCCCTGATGGATATTTTGATGCATCACAGGGAGCAATGGGACTTTTGTATTTTGTTCAGGAGCTTGACATCATTCCTCTCGAGGCATATTTTGAGCAATCTTATATCCCTTCACTTTTTAGATCGGTAATTTCAGGCGGAGAAGCCAAAAGTTATAAACCTGAGAAAAGAGATGTCTTCACAAATGTGATGGTTCCTCCCTCGGTAAAACTCACTTCAGCGAATGAATCAAAGATTTCGAAGAACCCCGAAGAGGCAGTAAATATCACTATTTCCGATGAAGGTGGTGGAATAGACGAACTGCGGATTTATCAGAATGGCAAACTTGTTGATGTCAAATTTTACAAAGACAACAAACCAAAAGCAGGCACAAAGATAAAAGAAGTGTTTCCTGCACAACTGACCGTCGGGAACAATATCTTCAAGGCAAGTGCCTTTAGCAAGGGGAGGCTTGAGGGAAAATCGAACACAATTTTGATCAAATACGATGCCCCAAAACCGTCGTCAAATCTTTACATCCTTGCAATAGGTGTGAATAAATATGAGAACAGTAAATATAATCTGAATTTTGCAGGGGCTGATGCAGAACTGATCAGCAGGGAAATCGCCGGAATCAAGAACAACATTTTTAAAAATGTAATTGTAAAAACCTTGTATGATACCGACGCCACGATTAAAAATGTAAGAACCGCTCTCGACAGCATTGTTGCAAACGCAAAACCCGAAGATACATTTGTCTTTTATTTCTCGGGACATGGTGCCTCCGATGATGACCCTGAAGGAAACATGCAGGAGTTTTATTTCATCCTTCATGAAGTGCAGCAAATATACGGCAACCCTTCTGCCAGAAATCCCTTCGCACTTTCGGGAAAAGAGATGAAGGAATATTCCCTGAAGATAAAAGCACAGAAGCAGTTGATACTTATTGATGCATGTCAGTCAGGACAGGCACTCGAGAATTTTGCAATGCGTGGTGCACAGTCTGAAAAAGCCATTATCGATCTTTCTAAAAGCAGGGGTTTGTATATTATGGCTGCTTCCGAAGCGGACCAAACCGCAAAAGAGATAAAAGACCTCGGGCACGGGGTTTTTACCTACTCTCTTATTGAAGGATTAAAATGTGCCGCCGATTTCTTCGAGAAAGATGGTGTAATAAATGTGAAGGAGCTGAATATGTTTGTAAACAAAAAAGTTAAGGAAACGGCTCAGAAATACAACATTACACCCCAACGCCCCGTCAGTTGGGAATATTTGAATGATTTCCCCAT
This sequence comes from Bacteroidota bacterium, assembly GCA_020161395.1. Classification (NCBI taxonomy): domain Bacteria; kingdom Pseudomonadati; phylum Bacteroidota; species Bacteroidota bacterium. The sequence continues at coordinate 62,969 of JAIUOE010000012.1, read as the reverse complement.
AAAGGTGTGTGATTAGGGAGGTTTGAAGTTTGAAAAATTTGAGGGACGCAGATACACGCAGATTTAACGGAGCTACGCAGAGCAGGGAAGTTTGAAGTTTGAAATCAGTGGAATCCGCCGAATCAGTATAATCCGTGTTCAATTCGAACCTTTCTGATGTAGTTCACACGGTCCAAAAAAAATATTTTGCAAATCGTGCGAATATCCTTATTTTTGTAGTCTTGATAATTGGAGAATAAAAAATGGCAAAAGTTCAATCCTTCGGCGATAAAGCAAAAGGCAAGAAAAAAGATCCGTTTACCTCGGTTAAGGTGATCAAGTCGGTGAAGACTGACAAAGGTTCCTTCAAGTTTAACGAGAAATTCGTAAAACTTGACGACATGTCAAAAGTAACGGACATAAAATAAGTTTTAAAAGGCGTCCGCTCCCCCGGACGCTTTTTTTTTGTTTTACAGATTCTTTTCCTAAATTGCACCTCGAAAATCTCATCACTTTCTTTACATCAAAAAAATAACGATCATCACACAAATATGCCGTTTGTCACACGGATGAAACGACCCCGGAACATGTTTCTTCCCTGTAAGTAGAAATATTAAACAATTTCAAATTTAATAACCCGGAGACACCACAATGAAAACATCATTCAACTTTGTAGCAGCGCTTTTTGCTTTGCTTATAATCGCATCCTTTGTATCCCCCGATTTGACGGCACAGAGGAAGAAAAACCAGGTCGAGATTAATCACGACAGTATTGTAATTGCAAATTATGGAAAACCTGTTTATGGAACAGAGCAGGCAAAAAAAATTCAGGAGATTGCCAAAGTTCTTAACAAGGCAGCCGGACTTACCGGAAGCAGCATCATTAAGTTTAAGCTGATTCAAAATGAAGAGATCAACGCTTTTGCTTACATCAACGACAGCATCTATGTTCACACCGGATTGTTCAAATCGGTAGGAAACAGCATTGATCAGCTTGCATTTGTTCTTGCCCACGAGCTTGCACATGTTCTGATGAAACACCCTGCAAAAGGTGACGAATTTTTGAATAAAAACCCCAACGCCACAGAAGAGCAGTTCCTGAAACTGAGCCGTGAAATGGAATTCGAAGCAGACAAGTATGCAGTTCTCTACACAATGAGAGCCGGATACTCACCATTGGGCGGAATTGAATGGTTCAACTTCATGACAAACCAGGGATATGAGTACACACCTCACACAATGAGTTATGTTACACATCCCAACTTTACCGCAAGAGTTGTTGAAGTATTCAAACACATCGCCACCTACTATGAATATGCAAGAAATTTCGAATTTGGTTTGATCTACCTTAATTCAGGCGATTATAAAAACTCGATCACTGCTTTCAATAAATTCATCTCTGCATATCCAAACTTCAAGGAAGGTTACAACAACCTCGCAGTTGCGGTACTTTCACAGAAATTGAATCAGAAGGGAATCCAGCTTGAAGTGCTGCTCCCGACAACACTTTCAAAAGTTGACTTCTTCACCAACATATTCACTGTAAATACCAAAAGAGGTGAGTACAATCTGAAGAATTCCGAACTTGCAGAAGCTGAGAAGGCTCTTGCCAAAGCACTTGAGATCGATCCAAACTACATCCAGGCGTATGTTAACCTCGCAGTTCTGAACACATTGACCAAGAACTACAAGCCAGCAGTCGACGCTATCGCAAAAGCAGAATCAGTATCCAAGAAATCATACGATGTGATGATTGCCAAAGGATTCCTCCAGCTCGAGCAGAACAAATATAAAGAAGCTGCAGATATCTTTAAGACAGCGAACACTACTGATCCGACCAGACCGGAAGCTCTCTACAACATGGGACTCGCCTACACCTATGGTCAGATGAAAAATGAAGCTATCAACACCTGGAAAAACTTCCTCCAGAAGTTCAAAGACAGCTACTATGCTTCACAGGCTAAAGAGAAACTTGATGTACTCGAAGGCAAAAAAGCTCCATCAGCAGACAAGAAAAAAGATCCTGCTCCAAAGAAAGACGACAGACCTGATACCAGACCTAAAAACAAATTCAAAGCCGGTGCCACAAAGAATGCTCCTTCACTTGCCGGTCTGAACATGGGAATGAGCCAGAGTGATGTACTGAACAAACTGAAACTCCCTGCTTCAAAGAGCAAAGATGAATACGGCGACATCTGGTCATACGATACACCTGCAGCTATCATCTACTTCGACAGCAACAATAAAGTTGTAGGAGTTGTATCCTTCGATCCTACTCTTAAACTGACAGTGAACGGTAAATCATTCAGCGTAAACGATGACCTTCAGGATGCACTCAAGTTGCTCGGTGAAGCTACTTATGTTGACGATTTTGGTTCTGAACAGCAACTCGTATTCGAAGACTACGGAGTAATCATCTACGCAGTCGACGGAATAATTGCAGGAATCATGGCCTACTAAGACGAAACAATTCAAAAAAAAGAGGCTGTCCGAAAAAGCAGCCTCTTTTTGTTTTAAACAGTCAGGTAAAAAAACTACTCTGAAGCTGGTTTCACTCTTCGTCTTTTGAGCAGGAAGAATACCAGAACCACAACTACAACAAGACCGCCAAGAATGTAGAAGACAATATAATTGGGTTCCTGAGGTGCGAAAGTGGCTTCTATATATTTACCATCACCAATATCGTTGAACTTGAATTCCCAGATATATCTGCTTCCATCAACCTTGTGAGCATTGTGAGTGATGATCTCACCATCGAACTCAAAGATGAATGTTCTTGTGAATTCGATTCGGGGGTCAGGTCTTTCAGATGATGGTTTAATATATTGAAGAAATTTTTTCTGTCCCGGAGCCCCGTCCTGAAATGAGATGTCGAACATGTTAAACAGACGGGTGTTATTCAGCGCCTCTACCGATTTGAAGCCGATTTCGAGTTGAACAGTCCAGGCTTCTCCCTCTCCCGATTTGGTTGAGATTTTATTTATTGTGAAGAGGGTATCCTGGATCCTTTTCCTGATTTCAGCAGTGTCAAGTTGCTGCGACAGTTCTCTTCCCTGTTGAGAGCCTGCGGGGAAGGAGTAGCTCAGTTTCATCATCCCGCTGCCATCCCTGTTCAGTTGTGTCTCCTGTGAATAATTCAGGCATCCTGCTGTCAGGAGTGAGACGAAAAACAGAATGGAAAATGTCAGAGCATTCAATTTCATTTTATCCGTCATAGTCAGTTCGCTGCCTTGTCACCCATCGGAACAAAATGGAAGAAGTCGACATAGAATCTCTTCACATATTCATCAAGGAGTTTTGTTATCCGGTCATATTTGGGGGACGAAATAACGAGGCCGGCATGATACTGTTTTTTCAGTCTCCAAACTACTTCAGGATCATTGTAAGCATGAAGGTCGGGGTACTCCTGTTTTGCGAGAGAATTCAGAAGTGCTGCGTAATGTTTCTTCAACTTTGGCAGTCGGTACTTATGTCCTTTATCCAGAGTCTCAAGTTTTGCCCATTCAGCCCAGAGATTGATGCCGCTTGCAGCCAGAACGAGCTCAACGATGTTTGCACCCCCAACCCTTGCCGAGGTCTCGAGGAAGTAAAGATGCCCGTCTTTTCCTTTGATGAATTCAGTATGGTTGACCCCGGTTTTCATGCCGAGTGCTTTAAGTACAGTTTCATTCAATTTTAGAAGTGCTGCTTCGTCTTCACTGCCTCTGAGTACGGTGCGGGTTGTGAACACCCTCCCCTGATGAGCGACCTCGAGGGGCGGAAGACCATAGACACTGCATATGGCAAATTTAATTTCATGATCCTGGATTATCGTGTCGACATGATAGATATCTCCGGGGATGAATTTTTCCATCAGGTAGCCTGACTGTTCGTCACCCAGTTGATTAATAACATCCCAGGCATGCGCCTTCGATTCGAGTTTTTTCATGCCGATGGAGCCTGCCTGCATTCTGGGTTTCATAATGAAGGGGGGTTCTGTGGAATCCATGAATTTATTGATTTCATCGTAGTTGAGGACATGGATGAAATCGGGGACGAGCACACCTTTTTCGCGTGCGAGCATCCGCATCGAAAATTTGTCTCTGAAGTATCTCATGGTAGTTTCTCCCATACCCGGGACCCGGAGGTGCTCCCGAAGTGCGGCAGCCTTTTCAACATCAAAATCGTCGAGGGCGACGATTCTGTCGATAACAACATGCCGTGCAAGATAGCTTACCGCTTTAATGAGGTCGGGAAGATGCCACTCCTTGTTGTTGTCGGGCATATAATAGATTTCATCGATGCTTTCTTTGGGCCAGTTTTCATATTCGAGGCTTCTTGAAGTGATAAAAATAACATGCCAGCCGGTTTCATGAGCAGCGACCAAAAAGTCGGAACCTTTGTAAAAGCTTGAGATACAAAGGATTGTTTTCTTCTTTAAGTTAGACATCTGGTTACCTGTTAATTTTTTGATATTAAAAAGTAAAAGATAAGGAATAATCTAGATTTATGGCATTCTTTTGTCAAAAATAAAATGGAGAGGAATAAAAAAACAATTGAAATTGGTGTAAATTTTCTCTATTATTGAAGTCTGTTTTGAAAATAAATCGAGAGAAAGAGATGTTTGACCCAAATTATAAGTTTACAGTAACTGACCGTTTTTTAAGTTATGTAAAAGTGGATACACAATCAGATGATGATGCTCCGGGGTTTCCAACCACTGCCAAGCAGATGGACCTTTCGCGCATACTCGTTGAGGATCTCAAAGCTATCGGACTTGTGGATGCGGTTCTTGACGAACACGGATATGTGTACGCAACACTTCCTTCAAACAGTGAAAAGGAAGTGCCTGTCATTGGATTTATAGCTCATGTTGACACATCACCTGCAATCAGCGGGAAAGATGTGAAGCCGGTAATCCACAGAAATTATCAGTGTACAGATATTGTATTGCCGGGCGACCCGACAAAGGTTATCGATGTGGAATCGAATCCTGAATTGAAGGAGATGGCTGGTTTTGATATCATCACAACAGACGGAACCACACTTCTTGGAGCCGATGACAAAGCCGGCATTGCTGAAATTATGGACGCGATGAATTATCTGGTTACACATCCTGAAGTTAAACACGGAAAGATCAGAATCTGCTTCACACCCGATGAGGAAGTGGGCAGAGGAACCGAACATTTTGATGTAAAAGGATTTGGAGCGAAGTATGCCTACACGATAGATGGTTCAACCCGTGGTGAAGTGGAAACAGAGACATTCAGCGCTGATGCTGTGGCAATCACGATTCTTGGAAAGAATGTGCACCCGGGATACGCAAAAGGAAAGATGATAAATTCGATTCGGGTAGCGTCAAGATTCATGGAAAAGTTACCAAAGGATTCGCTCTGTCCCGAGATGACCGAAGGCAGGGAAGGTTATGTCCATTGTGTTGCATTCAACGGAACTGAGGAAAAGACGGTATTGAAGTTTATCATTCGTGACTTCATTGATGATAAACTGAAAGAATACGAGAGATTCCTCGAAAACCTGTTGAAGGATGTTATTGCCGAATATCCGGGAGCGAATTACGAGTTTCAGGTTATGGAACAGTATAGAAACATGAAATACATACTTGATCAGCATCCTGAAATTGAGAATAACGCCCTTGAATCACTAAAACGACTTGGCATAAAACCAATCCAGTCAGCAATAAGAGGGGGAACAGACGGTTCGAGACTCAGTTTCATGGGCTTGCCCACCCCAAATCTTTTTGCGGGCGGACATAATTTCCATGCAGCAACAGAATGGGTTGCAATTCAGGATATGGAAATGTCGGTAAAGAACATAGTTACCCTGGCAAATGTCTGGGAAACAAATTCCTGATCCGTCATTTAAAGTTCTAAAAACTAAAAAAGGCTGTCTCTTTCGGGCAGCCTTTTTTGTTTTATTTTAATTTAAGCTTTCTTTTTGCGGGTTCTGCGTCGTCTCGGCAGGTCCTTTGGAACCGGAGTTTTCCCCCTTATCCAGCAGTATTCTTTTGCCACTTCGATACCAAGAGCATAGAAGTTTATTTTTGGCAGAACTGCGGAATCATATCCCAGTGGCTGCATATAATTGTTGAGCTCATCAAGTGTGATTGCCCGTTTCTGAGCGTACAGAATGATATAGAACAGTTTATTCCTTTTCCAGCTTTTGGAAAGGATCAGTTTGTCCTGTAAATCAGGATGATCGAACAGGATAAAAAGATCACTCGTCAGGATTGTATTAGTAATGGTTTCGACATCGAATTCTTTAAAGAGGTCAGGTACCTTCGATAATCTCATATCGGGATATGCCGACTGGAAGAGGAAGTTGCTGATGAACAGGGGGTCTTTGGCGATGGTTTTTTTATTCTCTTCCCTGTGGTCTTTCAAGCCGTAAAAGTTTCCACCGTAGGAATCGATAAAATCGACATGCTGAAGTTTACTGGAGAATCCTGTAACGCTGACAACCCTTTTTTTATTGATCTCAGCCAGAAGTTCTTTTCCATGCATTACAAAGTTGTTTTTACTCAATACTTCGACAAGATACTCATTCACAATCTTTCTTTGGTCCATCTTTACAGAACTGTGAATAAAGCAGAAGAATCCCAGATCGACAATATCCTTCCCTCTCCTGAGAATTTGCACCAGTTCATATTTAGATCTGATGCGGGGAAACTGTTTTTTAGCGAGCTTAAAAAGAACGGAGGCATCAACAATTTTCTTCTGTTCTTCGAGAAAATCTGCAACAAGTTTTTGGATCGCAAGCGACTCATCACCCTGATAGGAAAGATGTTTTTCGACGCCGAAAGTATCCCGGTCGAGCTGCAGGACACTGGGGTTCATTCTTATGTGACACAGGGAGACCTTCAGATCGTGGTATTCTCTGCCATACAAATCTTTGATGAGAGCGATGAGGTCTTTTATTTTCATAGCCTCATCCCTTCCCTGAAGTGTGTGTTCAGCCATTTCGGGCAGGCTCAATCTCCCTCTAAGGATACATGTGTTGTTTTTGCGGATAATTTTAAAATATTTTATCGCCAGGAGGATTCTAAAAATATTAAGTTTCTCCCAGCCCTTTACATCAGAGAAGTCTTCCATGAATTGTTCCATGGTGACGCCATCTTTTTCCTTGAAATATTCACGGAGTCTCAGATAGTGGCCGTAGAGCGGATTTTCTTCGCGATAAATATTTTGAGAAACAAAAAACTTGTTACAATATGATGGAATACTCGGGTAGATGGTATTCAACATTCTGACGAAGGTGTCCACCTCCATTATATCATTATGAAAAAAATCAGGTTGGAGCACTTCGGGTTGCCTGACCAGTTGGTTCAGTATGTGCGCCTGCAGCTTTCTTTCGAGAGGAGAAATGTCGTGGCGGGCATCATCGATGAAAGCGACAAGTTTCTGCCTTACTCTTTCTGACGAGATACCGTGTTTTTTACCAATAACCTTCATATCCAGCCCCTGCCCAAAACGGAGATGAATAAAATCCTTCGTCCTCTCATCCTGGATATCGTGAAGAGCCTGCAGAATAAGAGCTGCTTCAGCGATGACATCTTTGTGGGAAGTCTTTGCAGAGTAGACATCCGTGGTCTGACTCGAGATAATCGACATGAAAGATCGAATCATATCAGTCAGGCTCTCTTTTGGTACTGTTACACTTTTAAGGTACTCATCGGGATAGAAAGCGAGCAGGTTGTGGATGTGGTAGACTTTTTTGATCCAGAGATTGCTTGAAATATACTTTTTATTTTTTGTGCTGAATTTAAGAAGGTATCTTTTTGCCGGATGATCAAGAATTTCTCTTAAGACGGGAGTAATTTCCATTTCATGACCATCGAGAAATATTTTTTCAGGGAATGTCTCCTTCAGTTTGAGAGCACTTCTCTTATCAATTTCCTTCAGAAACCTTCCCGGTTCACCGTAAAAAAGTTCGGCAATCAGGTGACGGGTCTGGTCGATGGTCACCTTTCTGACTCTGCGGTCTCTTAACAGGGAAACATAGTGAATATTCAGTATGTCCGTGTACTCTTTCGCCCCGGCAAGTTCAAAGAGTCTTTGTGAATTTTTTGGAAACAGTGACGCGTCAATCTCCACAGGGAAAATTGATTCATCAGGGGTTAAAGGGTTGATTCCGCAAAAAAGTGGTGTAGAAAGAAGTCTGAATTCCTGGTTTTCATCACCGGAAGTAATTGAATATCTCATCATGGCATCATTTAAATAGTTCGGTTAAAAATTGATATTAAATATGAATTGAAAATAATCAAAACATATCAACTTTATCAACGGCAAAATACTAATAAATTAAATTGCTTCCAAAAAATATTTGAGGGAAGGGAGTAAAATATCCTTCAATGGTAAAACTTTGTATTATAAATCATATCATGAGCCAACGGGAGAGAGAGGCTTGTCACCTGTAAGAACAGCTATAATGTTGTCTGCAGCGAGGTGCGCCATCGCTTTTCTGGTCTCAAATGTGGCACTTCCGAGGTGCGGGAGGAGTACTGCGTTGTCCAGAGAGAGGAGTTCGGGGTCAATCGCGGGTTCATTTGTGTAAACATCAAATCCAGCTGCATATATATTATTATTCTTCAAAATTCCAATAAGATGTTTTTCATTCACTATTTCACCTCTGGATGTATTAATGAAAACTGCATCCTTCTTCATCAGGTCGAGCATCGGGGCGGAAATTAATCCCCTGGTTTCAGGATTAAGCGGGATGTGGAGGGAGATGAAATCGGAAGTCCGCATCAGGTTTTCCAAATCTGAGAATTCTCCGGGCATTTCAGGTTTCCTGCTCCGGGAATAATAAATCACCTTCATTTTGAACGCAACCGCAATCCGGGCAACAGCCTGTGCTATTCTTCCGGCTCCGACCACTCCCAAGGTTTTCCCTGTAAGACCGGGACCTGTCAGCAATTCCGGTTTCCAACCTGTAAAGCGGTTTTCCCTTACCATCAACTCACCCTCCCTGAGATTCCTCGCAGCAGCCAGAATGAGGGCGAAAGTGATTTCCGCTGTGGCATCAGTAAGGATACCCGGGGTATTTGTTACCACAATGCCGTTTGCTTTGGCTGAATCCAGATCGATGTTGTTGAATCCAACCGCATAGTTCGCAATAATTTTGCAGCGGGTCAAGGAACCGATGACCTCTTTGCCTATGTTATCACTAAGAAGGGAGATGAGTCCGTCGCAGTCTTTTGCCATCTGAATTATTTCATCTCTGGTTAAAGAGCGGTTAAACGGATTTTCAGTGTATTGAATATTGTGGCTCTGAAACTTTTCTTCGAGATTGCCGGGAAGGTGATAAGTTGAAAATACTTTCATAGAGGTAACTTTAGGGACTAAATTTATGAATTTGACCATTCAAATTTAATTTTTATCATGGTTTTTATTTCAACCAAATTAATGGAGTAAAAATGACGCGCAAATCCAGTTTTATATTTTTGACGGCATTCGTTGCGGTTTTATTCTCATTCGGATTTAAAGTGTACGACAAGGCACCCGATTTCGAGTTAAAGGCGACCGACGGAAAGATGATTAAACTTTCCGATTACAAGGGAAAGATAGTGATCATAGATTTTTGGGCTACCTGGTGCCCCCCCTGCAGAAAGGGAATTCCCGACCTTGTCGAATTGCAGGAAAAATATGGAAAAGACCTCGTGATTATCGGGATAAGTCTTGATGACAAAAGAACCATCAAGGATGTGGAGCCGTTTGTTTCCAAATATAAAATCAACTATCCGGTGGTTTACGGTGACGAAAAAACAGTGGGACTGTTCGGAAATATCGAGTCGATACCTACAAGTTTTGTTATTGACCGTGAAGGGAACATTGTGAAGACACATGTGGGATTGATACCAAAATCGGAATACGAAAAAGATATTGAAGGATTACTGAAGTAGGCTGATGCCTCTCAGGGGAGGGATTTTTTCAGGCTGAAGAAGTTCTTCCCTTCCTTGTCCCTTTTATAATGTACATCGTGCCCAAGCATTGTTATAATAAACAATCCGAAATGTTCAGGGATGGAAAACCTGTCCTCCGCTTTTGGTGAGGTTCGCTCTCTGTTCTTAAGAGTAAGCTCATGTTCTCCCGTCACTTCACACACCACTTCAAAATCAGCATCGAGATGAAGGATGAATTTTTCCCCCTCGAGTCCTTTGTAAGGTGGCTTGTGTTTTACGGTTCCCGGAGTGCTGTCTTCCTTCACCGGTTTTATCGTGAATCCTGCTCCTTCAAAAACCATTTCGATGCTAAAGAGGTCCTCTTCGAACGAAAATTGAAATTCAACTTCCGAACTGCCTGAATGGTTGACGGCATTTGTGAAAAGTTCGTGGAGGAGGAGTTTGCAGTCTGAAAGGTATTTTGTGTTCTCCGCAGATTTCTCAATTCCGGCGAAGGACTCAATAATCCTGATCCCCGTTTCCGAGAAGAAGACCTGATGTCTGGCAGAAGCCGGTAATTTTAGAGAAACCTTGCAGGGGTCCATTATTCCAGTGTTTTCTTCAACTGTGTAAAGTTTTTGAATATTTCGAACAAATTGTAAAGCTTTGTCGACTCGAATGTTGATTCAACTCTTTCCTGTGTTCCAAAAACTTTTATTGTAACATTGTGTTTGAGAGATTCCTTATATCCGGCAACAAGTGACCCGATAAAAGAGGAATCGATATAGTCAACTTTGGAAAAATCAATTGCTATAATCGCACCCGGGTGCATGGTAATCTCCTCGATAAGAAGATTCCTGAATTCAGGAGCAATCGTTGAGGTAGCGCGCGGGTTATGAATACGGAAAACCTTGATTCCGCTGTGTATCATTATGTCGAAGTTCATTTTGTCAACTCTGTTGAAGAAATAAAAACCATATCCTAAACTTAAGTTGATTTGGTGAACAAATCAAATATAATTGTATCATAAATCAAAAAAGATTAAATTTATTAATTGATTTTCAAGCAAAACTAATTATACTGAATGAAATTGAATATTATTTTAGATGAAAATATAGAAAACGCCCGACAAACATTCGAATATCTCGGACGAACAGAACTGGTGCATGGCAGAAAGATCACCCCGGAGACTGTCAGGGATGCTGACATTCTTATTGTAAGATCGATAACGAATGTAAACAGGGAACTCCTCGAGGGGAGCAGTGTACGGTTTGTGGGTACTGCAACGATAGGTACAGATCATGTTGATACCGCTTATCTTGCTGATAGGGGGATTGGATTTTCGTCGGCTAAAGGTTGCAACTCAGATGCAGTGGCAGAATATGTTTTCATTTCGATTTTCCGTGCTGCGGTAAGAAAGGGGTTTTCACTTAGAGGGAAATCAATAGGTATTGTTGGATGTGGCAATATCGGCAGTCGAGTCGAAAGAATAGGAAAAGCTTTCGGTTTCGAGACAGTTGTGAATGATCCGCCACTGCATCGGGAAACAGGCGATCCAAAATTCCGCTCTTTGGAAGATGCATTGAAATGCGACATCATCTCGTTTCATACACCGCTTAACCGCACAGGGACTGACCGTACATTTCATCTGCTTGATGCTGAGAGGATGAAACTTCTGAAAAACGATGCCATTGTGATAAACGCATCGAGAGGGGAAGTAATTGACAACTCTGCATTTGATTTCAAACTTGCAGAGAGCAACATTACCGCCATACTTGATGTGTGGGAGGGGGAACCTCTCTTTTCACCTTCACTTCTTGCCAAAACCTTCATAGCATCACCCCATGTTGCGGGATACTCTCTTGAAGGGAAAATAAACGGAACCCGGATAATCCATGATGCCTTGTGCGATTTCCTCGGTTTGGAAAGGCAATCGCCTCCCGCTCTGCCCAAGGTGGAAAACAATGTGGTGGAATACCGGGACACGGGGAGTTTCGAAGATACTGTCGAGAGGATTCTCTGTTTTGATTATGATCCTGATTCAGATACCGCAAATATGCATGAAGCTGCCAAACTTCCCGACCGGGAAAGAGGTGCTGCTTTTGACAGCTTAAGAAAGCACTACAATCTCAGGCGGGAGTATTCAAACTATTTTATTAAAGGGGATATCGTTGATCCTGTCATAAAAGCGGGGCTTCAGGCGCTCAGATACAATTTTTCAGGAGGTTAGTTCCCCTTTGCGGGGAGCTTAAAATTAACGGTTATGTCTGTGAATGCGTTTACTTCCCGTCCCTTCAACTTTGCCGGTAGAAAAGCTGTGTATCGCACGGTGATTGCTGCAGACTCGTCACATCCCAGCCCGAGGGATTTTACCACTTCTGTTTTTTCGACTGCTCCTTCAGTGTTGATGAGGGCTCGGATGATGACCGTTCCTTCGAGTCCGTCTTCCATTGCTCGCGAAGGATAGAACAACCTGCTGTAGAATTCCTCTTCACCTCTTAGAAAGCGGGCAGGCTCATCGTAAGTGTCGTAAATCGCGGGGTCACCCGGGGGAATCGCAGGTTTGTATTTTTGAAGGAATGCCACTTCCTCTTTAGTGAGCTTTATGGAGGCGAGATTATATTTTTTGTTGTCGTTGTCATCACCGGCAATCTGATTGTCGGGCGAAACGGGATCTGACTTTTTTATGGCGCCGTTATAAAAATTAAGGCTGGCAACCAGGTTCCCAAGCGAATCATACCTCTCATAAATACCCGTTCTTCTTCCGTCAACTATCTGAAAAGACTCCATCACACTTCCGTTGCTGTAGTAGTTTTTTACAACTCCCTCAACTCTCCCTGATATATACGGAATTTCGGAAACAAGGTGCCCCGAGGGATCGAAAATCCTGCCGACTCCGTCTCGTACTTTGTTTTTAAGGACAAAAATTTCAGAAACAGCACCATTCGGGTGAAAATTTTTTAATGTGTCCTGAGCATTCAACAGGGGTGAGAGAACTGCCACGAAAACGGTCAGGATCAAAAGTTTTTTAGTCGTAATACTTTGCTCTCCTGTGGGTTGATTTCATACACTCCTCGCTGCATGAGTAGTCCATAACCTTGCGGCAGTCTTCGCAGCACACAAAAATCCTGTCGCAGATCAGATTGTGACAATTGATGTATTTTGAGGTTGGTTTTCCACAATGTTCGCATTCAGCCACATGTTTCAACTCCTCTTTGGTGTTCACTTCGACAACTCTGCGGTTATCGAACACAAACATGCCCCCTTCCCAGTAGGTATCGGGGTATTTGTGGAGGTAACTGACAATTCCGCCATCGAGCTGCCACACATCCTTGAAACCTTTTTCCACCATCACTGCGGATGCCTTTTCGCACCTTATGCCACCTGTGCAGTATGTAATCACGGTTTTGTCTTTCAGGTCTTCAATCTGGTCGACGAAACCGGGCCAGTCCCTGAAATTTTCGATATGGGGAGTCATGGCGTTTTTGAATCTGCCAATCTTGCTTTCATACCAGTTGCGGGTGTCGATGATAACAAATTCCTTCCCTTCCTCGTAGAATTTAAGGAGCTGTTCGGGAGAAAGTCTTTTGCCGCCGAGGCTCAGGTCGATGTCCCTTGCCCCCGAATTGACCAGTTCGTTTCTTACTCGCACGAACATTTTTTCATGGCAGAGACCTGTAATCGGGTCTTCCTTGAATACAACTTCGCCAATGAAAGGAAAAGACTGAAGATACTGCTTGAAAATTTCGATTTTTTTCCTCTCGCCGGAGATGGAACCGTTTATTCCTTCATTGGCAAGATAGATTTTCCCCTTAATCTCTTCCTGGAGGCAGAAATTAAGGAGAACCGGCTGAAATTCTTCGGGGTCTTCAATTTTTGTGTATTTGTAGAATGTAATAACTACACAACTGTTGTTATCGGACAGAATGGATTCCTTTTAAAATAGAAAAGCAGTACAAAATAATTTACAAACTACTGTGTACTGCCAAAACTCAAAAAAAACTGACTATTTTGCTGAGGTTTCGCCTTGGGCAGTTTCTTTTTTTGCCCTGTTGATGTTCTTCAGGGTAGGTCTGAATTTGCCGTTGGATCCTTTAAAGATCTTTCCTCTTTTTGTTCTTGGGTCGCCTTTGCCCATTATGCACCTTTTTAATTGATAAACAGTCTGCAAAAATACACTATAATCAGTTAATAATCAAGAGGGAAATAAAAGTCTCGACAGGAGCGGGAGTCCTGTAATCCAATAGGATATTCTCCATCCCGGTGATTACAATTTCGAGTGATTCCAGTTCGGCCTTAATTTCTTCCAGATAGTATTTATCAAGCATAAAGTACTTCCGAATAGTATCAACCTTGTGACACCATGTTTCTTACATATTGAGATTGCTCTATTTATTACTTCGTTTGCCATAAAACTAAATTTTTAGGTGAATCATAAATTCAAACATCAGATGGTAGCAGAGAATCTTACTCAAAATTATGCAATTGGTCTGAATTACTTGTAAACTTCAAACAAGGCCTATTATGCTGCATAAAGAATTTTACCATTTTTTAAAACTGACTGGGTGAAGCCACTATTATCATTTTCAAGAGAGAGTATGACGGGTTCGATACGGGCATCCACTTCCCAGGCCAGTCGAAATAAAAAAGCATTATCTTCCAAAATGTTTGTGCCTTCATACTTTTCAAAAACTACAGCTATATCTATGTCACTAAATTCCTTCTGCTCTCCCCTTAAATACGAACCGAATAAAATGACATATTTGGGACTGAATGATTGTTTTATTTTTAATATGAATCTGTCGATTACTGAGATTGTTTCAGTATCCAATTTGCCAACTCCTCAGTTTTGTTTAACAACAAATTACAATGTTCTTTTGTCTGGATTTTTCCAATTTCTTCTTTTTCATGCGAATATCTACCCGCAATGTTAAGAGGCATCAACTCAGATAAAAGTATTTTTTGCTCAATCGTGAGCAAATTCGACAGACCGGAACGGTCACTTAAAATTACCAGATTGTGAGTGAATGGCGGCTCTTCTTGAATTTTAAACCAAAAATGACCCTTAAGAGCCTTTTCAATAATTAGATGGCAAAAAAATCCGACATAAAGATACCTCTTTGACTCAAGCATGGCTTTTGCAGTTTCCAAATCATAGAAAACCATTTCAAACCAATAGTTAACTTTCTTTTTTATCTCTTCAGTCAAGAATATCCAAAATGAATTGTAAATGAACCTAAACTTAAGAAATAAGCGATTAAAAAAAAAGCTACCCCGCAGAGGAGGGATTGGATATTCACATATTCCTCTTTTTACCATTTGTTAACCCTTGTGTAGCCGGATTGGAAAAGTGCCACGGGTTTTCGCCTGTTTATGAATCGAACCCGGTGCTTTTTATCATGGTTTTCATCACAGTAAGCATGGTTAAAACAAAAAACAAGTCAGACTGCCACCGGAAACAGGGATCCCCTAAACGAGCGGTAAAATAAAATTATGGTCGGTTGAAAAAATGAGAAATATCAAGCAACCTTTTCTGATATTTCGTGGTCAAAAGAACAGAACTTAATAACAAGGAAAATCACATGAAATCTTCAAGTAACACAATCAAAAAAACGATCTTTTTGCTCCCTCTTTTGGCGGTATCCCTGATATCATCCTCATGTTCCACCCACTACAGCGATTACAGTCACAAGGATGTGGTAGCCAAACTGCTTCTGGAAAAGTCATTTCAGGTTACGGCAGGAGGGAAACTGGGTGTTGAAGTGGTGGCGGCTGATGTCGATGTAACCACATGGAACCAGAATGAAGTAAGCGTAAAGATTTACGGGGATGAAGATGCGCTTGACAAGGTTGACATCGCAGTTGAACAATCGGGCAACACAGTTTCTGTATCCATTGAGAAAAAAAGTTTTCTGAAAAGCCTGAGCAATCTCGATTTAAGGGTTGAAGTAAAAACTCCCGCAAGCTACAGTGCTGAAGTGAAGACCAGCGGTGGATTTATCAAATTGAAAGACATGAACGGAAGCCTCGCTCTTAAAACATCGGGTGGTAACATTGGAGTTGCCAATTCTTCAGGGTCACTTGATGCCAGAACAAGTGGCGGTGATGTAAAGCTTGGTAAATTCAAAGGTTCTGCAAAACTTCATACATCGGGTGGAAATGTTCAGGTGAAGGATGTCGAAGGTTCCATCGAGGCAGGCACATCAGGTGGAGATGTTGATATAGACAGTCAGTCCGGTTCCATAGTAGCAAAGACATCAGGCGGAAGCATTCGCCTCAAATATACAGGAGAGAATCAGGGGGTTGAATGTTCAACCTCGGGCGGTGACATTGATGTATTCGTTCCTGAATCCTTCAAGGCAGATGTGATGCTGAAAACCTCGGGCGGATCGGTAAGTTGCGAACTCCCGGCATCGAATGTAAAAACAGGCAACAGCAGTTTCACAGGCACGGTAAACGGTGGTGGTGTTCCTCTAATCTGCAAAACCAGCGGTGGATCGATATCGCTGAACAAGCTCAAATAGTTTTCTAAAGAGAACAACCGGATAAAAAGCATGCTGGAGAAATCCCGCATGCTTTTTCCTTTTAAAGGGGTTATTCTGTTATTCGGAGCAAGAACCCCAATTCAATACTTTGTAGTGATGCAAATTTGATTTATTTTGAACTTTGGTTTTAATAAATTCACGATACAAATAAATGCAGCAAACAAGCGACTTTCTAATTGATCTCGACGACCGGTTAAGGATAAAAAGTGTTGAAACAAAGGGGAAAGAAAGAAGACTTTCTGCATCAGCACTTCACGGAAGAAACTTCAGGGAAGTATTCCGTCCTGTAACGAGCGCAAGCGCTTTCGACATAGAATCGATACTAAAAAACGGCTTTGCCGGTTCTTTTCTATCGAGGGAGATTCCGGGCAACGGAATGTTCATAAAGATAGTGCCTAAGGAAGAGGGATTCACTGCTTTCGGTTTTTTTCTCACCACATCTGACAATGAACTCAGTGACCCTGTTCTGAAGGATCTGCTTTCGTCTCACTCGGATATCGATTTTTTCCTGTGGCAGGACAGTGATCCGATGAATCCCAATGCACCCGTCAGTTTTAATGATCAGGTTGAAAAAATAACAGGCTACACATCCGTGGAGTTGAATAAAATGCACGGACGGCTCTTCTCGATAATTCACAGGGCTGATGTGACTAATGTTCTACGGGTTTTGAATGAGGCAAAAAACAACCATGCCCAGCATAAGGTAAAACTTGAATTCAGACTGGTTACGAAAAGTGAAGAGGTGATTTGGGTTTCGGAACTGCGGAACATCACGAGAAACAGCAAAGGTGATCCTGAAAAGGTTTCGGGAATTGTTACCGATATTACAAAACTGAAACTCAAGCAGTTCAACCTTGAGGAATCGGAGACACACCTCAAACGGCTGAATGATTCCAAAGACAGATTTATCAACATCCTTTCGCATGATCTCAGGGGCCCATATACCAGTATCCTGGGGTTTGCCGAGATCCTTTTGAATGAGCCTGATCTTCCGGAACATGAGAAAATAGAGTACCTTACTTACATCTATGAAGCTTCGGTCTCACAGTTGCAGTTTATTAATTATCTGCTGGACTGGTCACGACTCAGAACGGGAAAATTGAAACCCGAAAGTCAGAGATTGCCGGCTCATGCGCTGATTCACAATTGTGTTTCGAACCTCACCGGAAATGCCATCAGGAAAAATATTGAGATTGTTCTTGATGTGCCGATAGATTTATATGTCCATGCCGATGAGAGACTTGCGGGTCAGGTGATTTCAAATCTCTTGAACAACGCTATTAAATTTTCCTTCGAGAACAGTAAAGTGGAAATTACCGCGGGGCTTTTCAATACCCGGCAGGTGGAGTTTATTGTAAAAGATCACGGTATGGGAATTTCACCCGATGACAAGGCGAAGCTCTTCAACCTCGATAAGATTGTCTCTAAAGAGGGTTCAAAAGGGGAAAAAGGAAGCGGATTTGGCTTGACCCTCGTGAAGGAGATAGTGGAAAAACATGGCGGGGAGATATGGTTTTATTCGGAAGAGGACAGCGGAAGCGAGTTCCACTTCACCCTGCCCGTACCTGCGAACACCATCATGATAGTCGATTCAGAACCGGAAGAAGAGAAATCACTCAGGGAAATGATTCATTCAGAGTTTAAGGATTACGAGCTTGTCAGCGTGGATAACGGTTATGAGGCGGTCGATCTCTTAAAAGAGAGTGCCCCGGCACTTATCATAGCAGGGAAAAACATGCCGCTCATGTCGTGTGAGCAATTTATCGAGGCAGTGAATCCTTCAGACAGCCACTTCAAAACCCCTGTTGTTCTGCTTAGCGATGACGGGAGAGCGGATTCGGATTTCCATTTGGAGCGGGGAGTAAAAGCAATTCTTCAGAGACCAATAGACAAGACCAAACTAACAGAGGCAGTAAAATCAATAATCAACTAACATTGTCAAACCAACAGAGGCAATCAGGCATGAAACAGACCAAACTTTTTTTCTTTTTGCTGGCAGCACTTGTCATCCTCAACGCAGGAAGTTTACAATCCCAGGACTGGAAAAAACTCGTCGAGGAGGGAGATAAACTTGCCACAAAGCAGTTCAAAAACAACGATGCTTTGAAAAAATTCAAGGAAGCAGACAAACTTTCGCCCAACAACTGGGAGATTTACTGGAGACTCAGCAGAACTTATGTTGACATCGGTGAACACTCGGGCGGAAATTCACAGCTTTCCAACTTTGAAACCGCGGAGAGTTATGCCTCGAAAGCGATAAAACTTGCTCCGGACAAATCTGTCAACTACCTCAGACGCGCTATCGCCAACGGCAGAATCGCACTTTTTAAAAATGTGTTCAGCGCAGCAGGCATAGTTAATTCGGTAAAAGCTGATGTGGAGAAAGCTATTCAGCTTGGTAACGGCGGATCAGAGATTCAGGCAACGGCAAATTATGTACTGGGCAGAACCCACAATAAACTTTGTGAAAAAGCTTATATCTTTAGAGCCCCTCTTGGTCTGGGCTGGGGTGATATTGATGAGGCAATAAAATATTTGAATAAAGCGATCAAACTCCGTCCAAATTTCAGAATGTTCCATCTCGAGATTGCAAAAGCATATATTGAAGATGATCAGTATGACAAAGCCCGCACACATTTGAATAAAGTGGCGGGGATTCCTTTCCTTGATGAAGATGATGCGACAGTGCTTGCGGAGGCAAAAAACCTGCTAAATGAGATCAAAGGAAAATAACATTCAGGTATGAAGTTTTACGGGAGAACAAAACTTTAATGTCTTATGATATAGTAATTCCGAAAGAGTTGATAAACAGACTGGCAGATTCGAGGAAAGTGGTTTTTTTTACGGGTTCCGGTGTCAGTGCCGAAAGTGGTATCCCCACTTTTCGCGGTGATGATGGCTTGTGGAAAAAATTCAGTGCCCAGGAACTGGCAAATTTCGACTCTTTCATGAAGAATCCGGAGTTGGTGTGGGAATGGTACCAGTACAGGCGCCGAATAATTAATGAAGCCCGTCCCAACTCCGGTCATCGTGCAATCAAAGATTTTGAGAAGTATTTCGATGTCACAGTTGTGACCCAGAATGTGGATAATCTCCACCAGAGAGCGGGAAGTTCCTGCGTCTATGAACTGCACGGGAACATCACCCGCAATAAGTGCACCCTCTGTGGAAAGAGATATGACAGCGAAATCGATCTGAATGACAACAAACCGCCAAGATGCGACTGCGGTGCCCTCATCAGACCCGATGTGGTATGGTTTGGCGAAAACCTTCCCGGAGGCGTTTATGAGATGGCCGAGGAAGATTGTGAATCATGCGATGTGATGATAGTCGTGGGTACCTCGGGTGTGGTATATCCTGCTGCACTTCTTCCTTCTGCTGCCCTTTCATCGGGTGCAATGGTTTGTGATATCAATATCGATGAATCGGACCATCATCAAGGAAGGCGACTTTTCATCAACGGCAGATCGGGTGATGTGTTGCCTGCAATATTCGATGAAGTGAAAAGACTGAAAGAATATTGAAGAAGGATAAAACAAAATTTGTTTGTGCCTCCTGCGGATACGAAAGCATAAGGTGGCTTGGCAAGTGTCCCGAGTGCGAATCGTGGAACAGTTTCAGTGAGGAACTTGTCGTTAAAGAGGAAGCAAAAGGGAAACGGACTTTTTCCGGTTCGTTGAACATAAGCAAACTTGAAAAGATTGAGTCCTCATCAATTGCCCGTTTTTCTTCAGGTATCAGTGAACTCGACAGGACACTCGGTGGCGGGTTTGTGCCCGGATCAGTGATTCTTCTCGGCGGTGAACCTGGAATAGGGAAGTCGACCATCCTGCTTCAGTCGCTGGCACTTCTTGCAAAACCTTCGTTGTATGTTACAGGCGAGGAATCGCTGCAACAGATCAAGATGAGGGCGGAAAGACTCGGAATTCGTTCTGACCTTATAACCATTCTTGCTGAAACCGATGTGAACAAGATTTTAGGTGCCATAAACGACACTTCCCCCTCACTCTTTGTAATCGATTCCATTCAAACCGTCCACAATCCCGAATTAATGAGCTCCCCAGGTACCGTTTCCCAGATCAGGGAGTCGGCATATGCCTTGATGGAAAATGCCAAAACCACAGGGAGAACCGCCGTGATTATCGGTCATGTCACAAAAGAGGGCTCGCTTGCGGGTCCGAAGATCCTTGAACACATGGTGGATACTGTTCTTCAATTCGAGGGAGACAGCAACAATCTCTTCAGGATTATCAGGGCGATAAAAAACAGGTTTGGCAGCTCGAATGAAATCGGTGTATTTGAAATGCAGGGGAGCGGACTGATGGAGGTCTTGAATCCTTCGGGCGTTTTCCTTAACGAAGATAAAACCGTGAATTCCGGAAGTTGTATCACTGCTGTTTTCGAGGGGACGAGGGCTATTCTTACGGAAGTGCAGGCACTGGTTGTCCCTTCATATTTTGGGAATCCATCACGAATCACCAGCGGATTCGATCAGAGGAAACTCTCAATACTTCTCGCAGTCCTAGAAAAAAGGGCGAAAATAAACCTTTCCAACAAAAATGTATTTATAAATGTATCGGGTGGAATGCGAATTGACGAACCTGCCTCCGATCTGCCGATCTGTCTGAGTGTAATCTCATCAGCTCAGGAGAAGACACTTCCCGCAGGAATGATCGTAATCGGGGAGGTCGGTCTCGGCGGGGAAATAAGAGGAGTTTCGCAAATCATCGCCCGCCTGAAGGAAGCTGAAAAACTCGGCTTCACCTCCGCAATAATCCCAAAAGCCAATCTCCCCGAAACCAAAGGGAAAACCGGCATGAAAATCAGAGCGGTAGCTACGATTGAGGAGGCTGTGGGTTAGAGGAGCCGGGCTGTGTCTCTCCATGGCAGAACTGAAGTACCAAGTCTTTGTTGGGCTTCATCTCCCCCGTACACCAGGTATTTTTGATCGTTGGAATTCGGATCCAATTCAGACCAGTATGTTAAATTC
Organism: Bacteroidota bacterium; assembly: GCA_020161395.1. Classification (NCBI taxonomy): domain Bacteria; kingdom Pseudomonadati; phylum Bacteroidota; species Bacteroidota bacterium. The sequence continues at coordinate 41,578 of JAIUOE010000012.1, read as the reverse complement.
GCAAAGAAGTCTTTATTGATAGTCTGTCCGGCTTTAATTTCAATCATCGTTTTTGAAGTGCCGTTATCCAGAAGGCAATCGATCTCCCTCCCCGATTTATCTCTCAGGAAAAACAAATTATTAGACAGACCGCTGTTATATCTTTTTTTCAAAATATCAGCAATTATCATATTTTCGAAGAGAGAACCGGCTTGGAAATAAGTTCTCAGGTGCTCCACCTTTTGAATCTCGAGGAGTGACACAGCCAAACCGGTATCGTAAAAAAATATTTTTGGTTGCTTTACCAATCGTTTATTTATATTCGAAAACCATGGCTGGAGTGAAAACACCACAAAACTTGTTTCGAGGAGTGATATCCAACTTTTTGCCGTATTTACACTTATTCCTGTCTCAGTAGCGATGGAACTGATGTTGAGGAGTTGTCCAATTCTTCCTGCGAGCAATTTCAGGAAAATGATAAATGTTCCAAGATCGCCGATGTTTTTGATCAGTCTGACATCTCTTTCAACATAGGTGGAGATATAGTTAGGATACCAGTCGTTCGGATCAATTCCTCTGTCATGCAGTGGCGGGTAGAAACCGTTGAATATAATATCGAATCTGTCCGCATTCCCGTATTTTCCTGTGGAGAAAAGTTCATCCATGGTAAACGGTAAAAGATTGAGAATTGCGACCCTGCCGGCGAGGGTTTGAGATATCTTCTCATTTATTAACAAGTTCTGTGACCCGGTGATTATAAACTGTCCGGAAATCCCTTCCTTGTCAACAATACTTTGAATATACGACAGCAGAACCGGAGCCCTTTGAATCTCATCAATAATCATTTTGGGATATTGAAGAAACGATCTGGGGTCCTCCTCTGCAAATAATCTGGTGTCAGGCTCTTCCAGGTTCACATATTTATAGTCACTGAAGAGGGCTTTGGCAAGTGTAGTCTTACCCGATTGCCTCGGACCAAGAATCGCCACAACGGGAAATTTCCCGCTCAGGGCGACAAGCTTTTGCTCAATTTCTCTTTTTATCATACTCAAAAATACAAAAACCGGACAAATTTGCAATCAGATTGCAAAATTGTCCGGAAATCATGAATTGTGGAGGTCACTCGGGGTAATTTGCAGGCGGTCAACGCATTTTTTTGTAAAAAGTAATTTTAATTGCGCAGGAATTTGGAAAAAATTCATAAATTTGACTCTATCAAAATATATGATTCCAATTAATGTGTTAGGGCTTCCATGCGACTAAAATTTACTTTGCGAAGTGCTTCAAAATCGATTCAGGCAAACTTCTACTATCATTTTAGTGCGGCTATTTACGACCTTTTAAGGTTGGGTTCTCCCGAATTTTCTGAATTCCTTCATAACAAGGGATACAGACTTGAATCGGGTAAAAATTACAAACTCTTCTCGTTTGGTGTCGAGTTCTCTCAGATAAAAGTGGTGAAAGACCATTTTTATTTTATTGACCCCGCGACCACACTCTATGTCTCTTCCCCTAAAGCTGAAGAATTTTTCACTTCATTTGTCCTCGGGACCTTAAATAAATCGATTTTTAAAGTTGGTACCATCGACCGGTACACTACTTTTATTATCGAAGAGCTTGCCGGCTTGGGAGAGCCTGAAATAAAGGAATCGATGAACTTCAGACTCCTTGCTCCCATGGTGATTTCAAAACCCGTCGAGTATAACGGGAAACAAAGCACCCGTTTCCTTCGTCCTGATGAGGAGGAGGAAGCATCAAGAATTCTCTCCCAAAATCTCATAAACAAACATCTGCTGATAACCGGTGAAGACCTGACCGGGAAAGCTTCTGTTGTTCTCGAGTGGGATAAAGATTACATCAGAAGGAGAGACCGGGTAACCAAAAAGATTACTGTCAATCCCAATTCCCCAAAAGCCACCGATGTAATTGGTATTCTCGCTCCATTCAAAATAACTGGCGATGTCAGATTGATAAAAGCAGGGTATGATTGCGGCTTTGGGAATAAAAATTCAATGGGTTTCGGACTTGCACAAATAAAAAAGGAGGACAAATGATAACCGAACTTTCAAATTATGTCAATTCTCTGGGAGATAAATTAAACTGGCTGCTGTTTGAGAGTAAACCTCTCGAAGAAGGAGAGTATTTCATTTATGTTAAGGACTCAGAGAACCCGGTGAATTTCAAACTTCATTATCACTTTGAAGTTGATAAAAAGGGAAAACTAACCGCTGATGTTGAGGAAGTTGCAATTCACGAGTTTATTACGAAATCTCAGTTTAATAAGAAACTCTTCCTGTCGAGAGCAGTAAGCAGTAACAAGACGCTCGTAAAGCAGATTTATACAAACAATCCCTTTGTTATACAATTAAATACCAAAAATCTCGAAAAGCTTCAGAGCTCGGTAGATGCTTTTTATGCAACTGCCGGAGACCTTTACGAGAATATATTCACAAGAACCGAAATAAACGGTGAATATGCGATTGCACAATCTATTTTTAGAGATTTAATTGGTCGTGTCGGGCTTTTTCATCCTGGCGATGAGAAAAAAATCACAATTCTTTTCGATATGCCACTTGAAATCATACAAGATATATCAGATGATTATTTTAAAAAGAAGATATACAATGTGAATGATTACACTATTGAAAACGGAAACTATGGGATTCATTCCTTCAAAATTGACACTAACCAGAAGAAACCCTATAAATTTTCTCAAAGCTCTTTTGCACATTCATTCAGACTGACAGATTTCAGAACCGCTATAAACCTGAATGTTTTTGAAGTTTTATTGCGACTTAAAGAAAACAGAATTCCCAATCCTCTGCCGGTCTTCATATACGAAGAACAACTGAACGGTGATATAATTGAGACCCTAAAACAGGACGGTAAATTTTCTTACCGGGGTATGATAGAGCGAATTTTTAAGGAAAAAGGAGCGGATCAACTTGGTGACTATTATCTTCTAAACTGGAGCAAGGGGATGAGTATATCAATAAATGATTTCGATTTTGTTGAACAGTTTGTTTATCAATTGGAAGATTTCAGGATAATCAAGTTGATGCAAAATCAAAGAGAAAGTGATGATGTAAAGAATATATTCGACTTTGAGTTCAGGGTTGCAAATGCGATTTTTAACAACATGCTTATCACAGGGAAGGAAAACCCGAGTTTTCACTATTTTGATGATCTTGGCGCGAACAGGTTTTTCAACAAACAACCGTGCAAGTCCGTTATCAACAATATCGAAAAATACCGTTACTCCATTTACGAATACATTTACAAGTCGAAGACGGATGCCATCACCGGTAAAAGTTTCTACAACCTGATAATTTCAAATGTTACTGACCTTATACTGTCATCGGAAAAGCTGCCTTTCGACAGCATCCGAAACATATTAAACATACTATTTAGCTTAAATCACAAATTCGATAAAAATAACACTAATTTCGGAGGAAGAGATATGCCAAGCGAGATACCCAAATATTTCGAGAGGATTGGAGAAATCGTCAAGTCATCAGAGAGTCACATTCGGGATGACTACGAATACGCATTCTGTGCCGGGCAGTTAATCTATTACTTGCTTTCGCAGAGTCAGTCAGGCAATAAGACACATTCACTGATTGAACCTTTCATCAACAGGACAACTGTTGAATCTTTTAACGACCAGTTGATAAGAGTGTTTAATCAGTACAAACACGCAATCTCTTTCAACAGCCTCAGGTTTAACAGGTTGTTTGAAGAAGTAATAGGATACAGGCCTGAAACAGGGTACAAGGAAATGTTGCCTGTACTGTTTGCGGGATATTTCGGAGATAACATTTTATATAAATCGAAAGAAACTATACAGGAGACCAATTAAGATGGCTACAGAAAAATTCAACAATCGCGTTTACGGATGTGCAGTAATCCGTTCAATCAATTCAAACTTTAATGCAGACTTCACTCATTCACCCCGTACTCTTCCTGACGGTACTGTGTATGCAACGGACAAAGCATTGAAATATGCTATCAAAGACTATATAAAGAAAAATTATGAAGGCACTCCCGGAAACCATGTTCTTTACATAAAAAGATACAATAACGACATGGTTCCATTCAATCTCGAAGAAGCCTATGAAAAAATGGTTGCATCAGTTGATGGCATGATTAAATCTTCCGGGAGCGAAGAAGGTGCGAAATCAGCAAAAAAAGAGAAGGGCAAATCGAAGTTCACCTCTCTTTTTAACCTGTTTAACTGCATTGATGTAAGACTGTTCGGTGCAACATTTGCAAAACAGTCAAAAACAGACAGTGTAAATCTTTCAATTCATGGACCGGTACAGATAAATCACGCTGTAAACAAGTTCAATGAGAATGTAATTTATACTGAGGACATATTGTCACCATTCCGCACGGGAACTGAAGAAGATGATAAGCAGAATGCAACAATTGGCAATCAGACGAACCTGCAGGAGGGTCATTATGTCTATCATTTCTCTATAAATCCAAAGAATCTTGAAGATTATTACAGACTTTTGGAAAATCTCGAGACACCGGACGGCGAAAAAAGGTTAGCCAGGCATCTTTCCAATAAGGATATCGATGTCTTAAAAGAAGCCATGACAAAAGCTGTAACCTACTTGGATTCCTCAAGGAAAATCGGGTCAGAGAACGAAATGGCTCTGTTTGTTACCCTGAAAGAGGGATCAAACAAGGTACTTCCCGGTTTCACAGAACTGATTGATGTGAGAAGAGACAAGGACAAAAAAGTGGTAATAGATGCCACTAGAGCTGCCGAGGTAATAAAGAGTGTGATTGAAGAAATTGAAAAGGTCGAACTCTATTACAATCCAACTGACACAATTGTGACCGGTTTTGACGGGATGAATATAGAAAAATATAATCTTCTCAACTCGCAAAAAATTTAGAGCCGGTCATGAAAGAGACGGTTATTTCGGTCAGAATCAGGTCTCCACTGGGTTTTCTAAAGAAGACTGATATGAACGAGGATTTGTATTTGACATACAATTCACTTCACAAGCCTGCACTTCTTGGTATTCTGGGCGCAATTGCAGGTTTGGGAGGTTTCTATCAGAGTTACATTGAAGACACAAAAAAGCTTCCTGAATATTATCAGAAGTTAAATTCCATTTGTGCAGGCATTAAGCCCGTTACAGGTGGCGATTCAGCCGTGTTCAAGAAGAGTTATTTGAAATACAACAACAGCACTGGCTTCGCCAGTCATGAGGAAGGCGGCAACCTTATAGTACAGGAGCAGATTCTTATCAATCCTGCTTTTGATGTCTATTTGAAACTGGATCTTGACATTGAAGAACAAAAAGTGATTTATGAGAATTTGAAAAAAAGTGATGCTGTTTACATTCCTTATCTCGGGAAAAATGAATTCCAGATCTGGTGGGAAAATTTTCGTGAGTACGAATTCTCGGAATTTCATCCTGCTGATGGTGAGCAATACCAAATAGAGACGGCATTCATCAAGCAGGAAGGCGTGAGAGTCGAAGGTGTAAAATCACCTGGTTTCTTCACCTTTATTCAATCGAACCCGGTCTTCAACTTCGAGAGGCTTCCTTCCGGTTATGATGAGCAGAGGAGAGTGTATGCTTTCAGTGACTTCGTTCTTACTAATGTGAAGTTTGACGGCAGATACAATCCCGGAAATCTCTATTTGCTGAAGGAAGGCGAAAAAAAGATAATTGTTCAACTAAACTGAGTAACAAAGATGCGTTCTATCAGGGAAATAACAGCGAACACTAATTTTTCGGTACCCGGGTTTATTCGGGAACATGAAAAATATATTGCCCATCTCTCCAAAGACGGGAATGAGCGGGAAACACTTCATGAGCATACAAGCCTGGTCATTCACTACTTTGTTAAACTTGTTGAGGCAAACGGACTTGATCGTGTAATAGACGATCTTGTTTTCAATTTCCTTGAAAAGAACGGATCGGAAGGTATTCAGGAAACTGCTGAACTGATAAAAGAGGCATTTGCCGGGGTTGTGTTGTTCCATGATTTTGGGAAGATCAACCCCGGTTTTCAGTATGAAAAAATGAAGAATCCGGGCTTCAGGAAACAGGATACTCTACTCGGCTCCCATCATTCTGAAGCAGGCGCATATTTCTTTACCGCACACTTCATGAAACTGGCTCTGGAGAGAGGTATCCTGAAATTGGAAGGAATGCCGCCGAAGGGATTTCCCGTTTTTTACATGATTATTGCATTATCATATCCATTAAGGATGCACCACGGGCAGTTGTATGAGGCATTCTGTTCTGAATCATCTCCGTTTAATCCCGAAGTGCTCGAAGAGTTGAAGGCTCTATCTGAAGTTTTTATCCCTGATATCTCCTCTGTTCACGAAATTCTGACAAAGATATTCGACTCGAATTCCTGGAAGAACATAGTATTGATGGAAGAATTCTTAAAACTTGGCAATACAGCGGCTTATTCATTGATCAAAATGAGCTTTTCTCTTCTAACAGCTGCTGACTACTATGCCACGAATCAATTTATGAGCGGTATGGATTGGAATGATTTTGGCATCTTTTCTGACAGGCTCAAGGAGAAGTTCTGCAGAAATCTTTACAGTATCGAATACAACAAGAGATTGAAAGATGAAGAACGAGAGAAATTGAAATTGGATCCGGCAACACTGTCTGAAATGTCAAATGAGAATCTGAACCGCTTGAGGTCTTCTCTCGCTTCGGAGGTGCTGGGCAATATAGCTGAGAATAAAGATAAACGGCTTTTTTACCTCGAAGCTCCGACAGGGAGCGGCAAGACAAATCTCTCTTTTCTCGCAGCATCTGAACTGATTCAGAATGACGACAGGATCAACAAGATTTTTTATGTTTTTCCTTTTACAACCTTGATCACCCAGACACATAAAACTTTAACAGAAGCTATCGGTCTAACCAATGAGGAAGTGGCAGAGTTGCACTCCAAAAGTGGAAGCACTTTGAAACACAATCCGGAAGACGAAATAAAAGATGGTCAGTACGGAAGCGAAAAACAGAACTATCTTACCGAATATTTCTACAACTACCCTGTGATTTTAACGAGTCATGTCCGGTTTTTTAGTCTAATGCTCTCTCACAGAAAGGACAGGATTTACGGATTTCACCGTCTTGCAAACTCAATCGTGATAATTGACGAAATTCAGAGTTATAACCCTGAGATTTGGGACAAACTAATATTCGCGATAAATGAATATGCCGATCTTTTGAACATCAGATTTTTCATCATGTCGGCGACACTTCCCAAAATCAGCAAGTTGTTGAACATGGTGAATGATCCTTTTGTATCATTGGTAAAAAACAGGGATGCATATTTTACAAATCCAAATTTCATGCATCGGGTGGAGTACGATTTTTCCCTGTTGAAAGATGGTGAATTTGATCTCGATGAGTTTGCTTCAAAAGTCTCGGGGATCGTTCAGCCTTTATTGTCACAAAAGAAGAATTTAAAGGTTTTAATAGAGTTTGTGACGAAGAAAAACGCAGGCGAATTTTATTCCAAAATATTAAACCGTGAGGATTATTCATCTATCAGGAACAAGTTCCTTTTGTCAGGAAACATACTTGAACCGAGAAGAAAGGACCTTATTCAGCGGCTTAAGGGGGAAATTACGGGTCCCGTCATTGTTGTGGCAACTCAGGTTGTTGAAGCGGGAGTTGATATTGACATGGATATCGGATTTAAGGACAGGGCAATTCCTGATGCTGAAGAACAGTTTGCCGGAAGGGTAAACAGAAACGCCGGCAAAAAGGATTGCAGGGTATTTATCTTTAACAGCGGAAAAGCCAATGATGTTTACAGGGGTGATAAAAGGCTTGAGATAGTAAAGAAGGAATTGAGCGGTGAAGATTATGCTGATATTCTCAAAGAAAAACGGTTCGAGGAATTTTATGATCGGGTGCTTTCAAAGATAGATGCAAGAAACAGGTTAAATTTTGCGGGAGGTTTCGAAGAGTTTAAGAAGCTTTTCAAAAGACTGGAATTCCAAAGTATCGACCGTGAGTTCAGACTGATAGAGGATGATTCGGTCAGGGTGTTTGTCCCTCTATCCATTGAACTTGAACTGCTGGGAGAAAGAGAAAAAGAAACGGCAAGGCATTTCGATCTTGTGGATTCAAATGACTGTGTCTCCGGCAAGGAACTTTTTGCAATCTGGAACGGTGTATTGGCCGGAAAAGACGATGACTTTGTTAGAAAGTCCGCCAAAATAAAAAATATTGCAGCTCTAATGTCGAATTTCTCTTTCAGTGTGTCCCGATACGGAAAGGAATTTAAAGCTGTTGAGAAATATGGCGAGTTCGTCGGAGATCTGTTCTATTTAAGGGAGTACTCTAATGTTTACACTTTCGAAAACGGGATTGAGAGTGATGTGATAGACGGAACGGACGATATTAACTTCATATGATTACAGGAACTCAACTCCAGTATTATTTTCACTGTAAAAGGCACCTGTGGTTATTCTCAAACCACATTAACATGGAATTCAATTCCGACACCGTGGCGGTTGGCAGGTTTATATCTGAGAACACTTATAAACGGGAGAATCATGAGATCAGGATCGAGGGCATCTCACTTGATTATTTTGACAGGCAAAGGAAGGTCATTCATGAGATTAAGAAGACAGATAAAATGGAAATGTTGCATGTGAGGCAGGTGCAGTATTACATTTATGTCCTCGAATCAAAGGGTATTACTGATGTAACGGGTATTATTGATTACCCCAGACTCAAGAAAAGATTGCGGGTAAAGTTGAGTGACAAGGAGAGGGAAGTATTTGACAGGATAATTCCTGAGATTGAGTCGATCATACGGTTGGAGAGTCCTCCCGAGGTCATTCACAAGAAGTTCTGCAGGCGGTGCAGCTATTTTGAACTCTGTTATGTTGATTAGTGAGGAATTGATTTGAAAAGGAACTACTATATATTTTCATCCGGAAAACTGATGCGGAGAAATAATACACTTTATTTTGAACCTGGCTATGAAGACCCCGGAGACTCTGTAAATGGTGAAGAGGAGGAGTTCTCGGCAGGGGATGAAAATGAGGCTTATTCTGAAGAGAGCGAGGTACTGGAGCCTCAAAGAATTACACGGAAACCGATCCCTGTTGAGGATATTGAAGCCATTTTTTCGTTTGGAGAGATAAAGTTTAACACCCGTTTCATTAATTTTTGTGCCACGAAGGGGATTCTTCTGCACTTCTACAATTATTACGGCAATTATACGGGGTCCTTTGTTCCGAAGGAGACACTTGTTTCAGGAAAACTTACTGTAAATCAGGTTATGCACTACTCCAAAAAAGAGAAGAGGGTAGAGCTTGCGTCGAAACTGATACTGGGAGCAAGTGCGAATATTTTGAAGAATCTCAACTATTATAATGTCAGAGACTGCGATCTAAAAGAGGAAATCGGGGTCATTAACGGATTAAGGGACACACTTCCCGCGGCGAAAACAGTTGCTGAGATCATGGGTATAGAGGGGAACATACGGCAGACTTATTACCAGTGCTGGAACAAAATTCTTAACCCTGGCTTTCATTTTGATAAAAGGAGTAAGCAGCCACCCCTGAATCCAATTAATGCTTTGATTTCGTTCGGGAATTCGCTCGTGTATAATGTGGTTCTTTCAGAGTTGCACAAAACTCAGCTTACACCAACTATCAGTTTCCTTCATGAGCCGGGTACTGCGAGATACTCCCTGAGTCTGGATTTGGCAGAGATATTTAAACCATTGCTTACTGACAGAATAATATTTTCTGTGATCAACAAAGGAATAATTCAGCAAAAGCATTTTACTAAAGAGCTGAATTTCTGTCACCTTAAAGAGGAAGGACGAAAAATCTTTCTGAAAGAATTCGACGAGAAACTTAAAACAACTATCAAGCACAGAACGCTTAAGCGAAGCGTTAGTTACAGGCAGTTAATCAGGCTGGAAGCGTATAAACTGATTAAACACCTGCTTGGTGACAAAGAGTATAAACCTTTTGTAATCTGGTGGTGATTTATGTATATAATTATGGTTTATGACATTGCAAACCCGAAACGGGGAATAAAAATATTAAACTATTTGAGGACCCGTCTGATGTGGGTGCAAAATTCAGTATTCGAGGGTGAAATAACTAACTCAGGATTTGAGGAAATCAGGGCAAAAGTGAAAAACATAATTAACAGTTCTGAAGATTCTGTTATATATTACACTTTTGATTCACGAAATTATACAACCCGGAATGTAATCGGTAAAGATAAAAACGATACCGACACATTCATTTAGTCGTCGAAACTGCACACTTTTTACACTATCTGTCCTCGACGATTTTTACAATATGTTTTTCTTTATTTTTAGCCCGTTTTCGCATGTTTTTGTACGGGTCTTAAATCGAACCTATGAGGGATTGAAATCCATAATCACCCGAGAGAGTGACTTCTTTAAGCTCGTCTTAAATCGAACCTATGAGGGATTGAAATAAACTGTCGAAGGCTATCAGATGTCAGACACACAAAGTCTTAAATCGAACCTATGAGGGATTGAAATGTTGTGGCAGCACTCTTGGTTTTCACGGTGAAATTGTCTTAAATCGAACCTATGAGGGATTGAAATAATTGATTAATCTCATTCTCGAGATCCATCTTTGTTGGTCTTAAATCGAACCTATGAGGGATTGAAATTCTCAATCTGATCATCTTTTGTATCGTCTGAAATAGGTCTTAAATCGAACCTATGAGGGATTGAAATTCCGCTTTAGGGGCGTCACCGCTCTTAAACCGTGTGAGTCTTAAATCGAACCTATGAGGGATTGAAATCATCCTACCAGAAATTAAAGGCCGAAACCGGTTCAGTCTTAAATCGAACCTATGAGGGATTGAAATGCTATACCGAGGTCGATCCTGATTGCTATGATATGGTCTTAAATCGAACCTATGAGGGATTGAAATGACAAAATGAAGAACTGTGCAGACGGGTAAAAAACCTGGTCTTAAATCGAACCTATGAGGGATTGAAATTCAGAATAGCTTCCTCTAAATACTGAAGGGTTTCTGTCTTAAATCGAACCTATGAGGGATTGAAATTCATGTGCCCTACAGAAGGAGCGTAGATACCTCGTATGTCTTAAATCGAACCTATGAGGGATTGAAATATTATGAGCACAATAATAACGAGCTGGGCACAGAGTGGTCTTAAATCGAACCTATGAGGGATTGAAATATCGTGGAATGTCAACACCCTCTGAAATCATTTTTACGTCTTAAATCGAACCTATGAGGGATTGAAATGCATGCCAGTCCGCAGTATGAAGGAATGTCAGGTCGCGTCTTAAATCGAACCTATGAGGGATTGAAATCTTCATTACAGTGCACACACTCGTAGTAAGCGGTTGGTCTTAAATCGAACCTATGAGGGATTGAAATCCGTCTGAACGCTCTGTGGGTCGCTGTTGAACTGGTGTCTTAAATCGAACCTATGAGGGATTGAAATGCTATGTAGCGGGCTTTATAGTCATCCAACACGCGGTCTTAAATCGAACCTATGAGGGATTGAAATATAGACGCAATGGGTATTGCAACAAGAAGAAGATTAGTCTTAAATCGAACCTATGAGGGATTGAAATAAATATCAGAAGCAAATAAAGCTTTAGTTGTAAAAGTCTTAAATCGAACCTATGAGGGATTGAAATGTGAATATTCGATTGAAGCTGATATGGACAATTTGTGTCTTAAATCGAACCTATGAGGGATTGAAATTATTGAGTGTAACCAAAAGGGGCGCGGCGATCGTAACGTCTTAAATCGAACCTATGAGGGATTGAAATTGGTTTGGTAGCCTGCGGTACACGGACAGGAACACGTCTTAAATCGAACCTATGAGGGATTGAAATATATAAACAGGCTGTGAGATTTTTGGTTTCTGAACTGGTCTTAAATCGAACCTATGAGGGATTGAAATCGAACAAAGGATTCGGGCGATCGAAATAAAGCAGGAAGTCTTAAATCGAACCTATGAGGGATTGAAATCTTTCCTTTCTTCGAACAACTGTCTTAAGTACCTTGGTCTTAAATCGAACCTATGAGGGATTGAAATAATATTTATTGTTGTTTAGAGAGCCTGACAGAGCTTGTCTTAAATCGAACCTATGAGGGATTGAAATTACTGTGATCCTCGAAAAACCCAGTCATGAAAAAACTCGTCTTAAATCGAACCTATGAGGGATTGAAATATCTCATATTCTTCGTACTTTTTCATTTTTTCACCCAGTCTTAAATCGAACCTATGAGGGATTGAAATAGTTATGATTATGCGTAACAAACTTCCCGAGGGTTAGTCTTAAATCGAACCTATGAGGGATTGAAATATTACGACAGTCGAGGCACTTCTTAACCAAAAAACAGTCTTAAATCGAACCTATGAGGGATTGAAATGGTCTTTGTGAACCGATGGATCGACCCAAACAGCCATGTCTTAAATCGAACCTATGAGGGATTGAAATGGTAACAGCGTAACAACCAACACCACCGATACCTTCGTCTTAAATCGAACCTATGAGGGATTGAAATAAGATTATCCCTGTCATTTATCAAAAAAGTCTGTTTGTCTTAAATCGAACCTATGAGGGATTGAAATATCTTTACGGGCAAAACTGATATACCGTATTCCGTGTCTTAAATCGAACCTATGAGGGATTGAAATACTGAGGAAATTATAGGGTCTGCTCCGGTATTTTCCTCGTCTTAAATCGAACCTATGAGGGATTGAAATAGGTCGGAACGCACAAGCCGATGAAAGGTGAAGCCCGTCTTAAATCGAACCTATGAGGGATTGAAATAATTCTACCTCATAACCTGACCCTCTGTCAATCTCAAGTCTTAAATCGAACCTATGAGGGATTGAAATAAAGCTGCCTGTGAAGGGTTAAAATATCGGGCACAGTCTTAAATCGAACCTATGAGGGATTGAAATCGATTAGAGGTAAAGCTTGATATGATGAAAGACCGGAGTCTTAAATCGAACCTATGAGGGATTGAAATTCTTCTTGCAGGTTGTAAGCCCGTGCAAAATAATTCTTGTCTTAAATCGAACCTATGAGGGATTGAAATGGAGATACCGGAGCTAATTGTAAAACAGTATGACGGTCTTAAATCGAACCTATGAGGGATTGAAATAAGGAATCAGTCGTGTGGGTAATTATGTTGTTGGTGAGTCTTAAATCGAACCTATGAGGGATTGAAATGCAGTTTAAGTGCATGCCATCCGTCCGCGAGGAAAAAGTCTTAAATCGAACCTATGAGGGATTGAAATACATTGTAGTAATGTAGTAAGATAATATCTATATAAAGTCTTAAATCGAACCTATGAGGGATTGAAATATTGTTACTGCAGAGGTACTCCGTAACCAAAATATGTCTTAAATCGAACCTATGAGGGATTGAAATTTCTTTGCCGACTCTTTGCAGCAGTCTGTTTCCAGCGTCTTAAATCGAACCTATGAGGGATTGAAATTAAATGGATTCGAGATAAACCTTAACATCCTGATGGAGTCTTAAATCGAACCTATGAGGGATTGAAATGTCGCTGTGTTATCTGAAAAAGTGACAGGGTTTGTGGTCTTAAATCGAACCTATGAGGGATTGAAATGTGGTAGTTTTGTAGGCGGCTTCAAACTGTTGGATTGTCTTAAATCGAACCTATGAGGGATTGAAATAATGTAAAGACTTACAGAAAAATCCCTCAAATGTTGTCTTAAATCGAACCTATGAGGGATTGAAATATTGGTACAAGTCCAAATTTCAACGGTCAGATAGCAACGTCTTAAATCGAACCTATGAGGGATTGAAATAGTTCTACAGTGAATATTATTGATAGTTTATGCTTTGTCTTAAATCGAACCTATGAGGGATTGAAATACGATGTAAATCTTTTCCCCGGGGTTCATCCTGCTTGTCTTAAATCGAACCTATGAGGGATTGAAATTCAGAATGTTCGGTGTTATTAACTGCTTCGTGATATGTCTTAAATCGAACCTATGAGGGATTGAAATGTATTTGTTAGAGATGTTAGGTCTTCTAATCTTTTTGGTCTTAAATCGAACCTATGAGGGATTGAAATGTGAAAAGCTTGCATCCGGGCATGAGGGAGTCTAGTCTTAAATCGAACCTATGAGGGATTGAAATGCCAGTTGTTGATCGTGCAATTGTAGGCGTTCTTTTGTCTTAAATCGAACCTATGAGGGATTGAAATTGGGTAAAAAATGGGATTATGATGTTCCATCTATTGAGTCTTAAATCGAACCTATGAGGGATTGAAATTGTCTTGTGTGGTATTGGTTAGGTTGATGGCTGCCTTGGTCTTAAATCGAACCTATGAGGGATTGAAATGTGGTGTTGCTTTTCAGGATACCCTGCCTTATCTCTTGTCTTAAATCGAACCTATGAGGGATTGAAATACGGGAGATGGTTTTTTACCCCTCTTGGTTCAATGGTCTTAAATCGAACCTATGAGGGATTGAAATCTTTAGCAGGCACGGTAAGTTATACGGGTTGTTTCAAGTCTTAAATCGAACCTATGAGGGATTGAAATGTTGATTTCTCTAATCTCTTGGCTATCTTGGCATATGTCTTAAATCGAACCTATGAGGGATTGAAATTTTTGAAAGGTCTCATTTTTTTCTCCAAATAAAATAAGTCTTAAATCGAACCTATGAGGGATTGAAATGGTCTTGCGTTTCGCTCCCACGAGTTGCCCCGCAAAGTCTTAAATCGAACCTATGAGGGATTGAAATTCTGACACGATCCCCTTAAGCTTTTGAACAACATCACGTCTTAAATCGAACCTATGAGGGATTGAAATTTTTGTTGCTCCTTTTGTTAGGTTGTTTATTTCGTGTTGTCTTAAATCGAACCTATGAGGGATTGAAATGCTTAAGCGAAGTGTATTCTCCCTTTCCGAACTTCGTCTTAAATCGAACCTATGAGGGATTGAAATTTTTTTGGTTTCCTTTTTATTTAACTTTCAATAAAGTCTTAAATCGAACCTATGAGGGATTGAAATAATTGGATTGAGCTTGAGGAAGGGGTAAAACTGAAAATCGTCTTAAATCGAACCTATGAGGGATTGAAATAGTATTTTAATGCCACGGAAACAAATGCAAGACGGGTCTTAAATCGAACCTATGAGGGATTGAAATAGCATTTCTTTAGTCTCGGCTTCGGATTCTTTTACCAAGTCTTAAATCGAACCTATGAGGGATTGAAATAACAAAGGTATTTCGTTTCAGAAAGTGCGATTTCAGCTCGTCTTAAATCGAACCTATGAGGGATTGAAATGACTTATCATAACGCCACCAATCCCAAAACTGCAAGTGGTCTTAAATCGAACCTATGAGGGATTGAAATGGAGAAGAGTTTTTCCAGCTCTGTCCGGGTTCCAGTCTTAAATCGAACCTATGAGGGATTGAAATGGGCTTTTACGCGTTTACGAGGCGTTTTAAGATGAGGGTCTTAAATCGAACCTATGAGGGATTGAAATAGATCAGGATAGTCGATACCCTTTGGATGGAGAAAGTCTTAAATCGAACCTATGAGGGATTGAAATGGTTGAATGAGTCTTTTGGTATGGAGATAGTGGTTTGGTCTTAAATCGAACCTATGAGGGATTGAAATTTAAAAAAATCCCGTATCGGTTCGATTGATTGGGGAGGTCTTAAATCGAACCTATGAGGGATTGAAATTGTGTAAAGGGATTTATTATAGATGCAGAAACAAAGTCTTAAATCGAACCTATGAGGGATTGAAATAGTGCGAAGCTCGATCCCATGCTTGAAGATACCAAGGTCTTAAATCGAACCTATGAGGGATTGAAATGATTACTTTCCCGTCTTCACGGAAGAGGAACTCGAAGTCTTAAATCGAACCTATGAGGGATTGAAATTGCGATTCGTCTTCCTGAGCTTTTCTGACCAGGATTGTCTTAAATCGAACCTATGAGGGATTGAAATAATCTGTATTGTTTTTATTTCGGGTGCCCGCTGCCAGTCTTAAATCGAACCTATGAGGGATTGAAATGGAGATGCAGACTAAAGGAGTCGAAATCGATCCGCAGGTCTTAAATCGAACCTATGAGGGATTGAAATCGCTAATACCATATCAACAACAGGCAAGAAAATCTATGTCTTAAATCGAACCTATGAGGGATTGAAATTTGTATTGTGGGTTTTCTGATCTACCATTTGTATTGTCTTAAATCGAACCTATGAGGGATTGAAATATTGTTACTGCAGAGGTACTCCGTAACCAAAATATATGTCTTAAATCGAACCTATGAGGGATTGAAATAATGATGGATCTGAATTAATTTCCACACTCATCTTGGTCTTAAATCGAACCTATGAGGGATTGAAATCTATTACTGGCATTTTGTTCCTTTTTTTAATGTGCACAGTCTTAAATCGAACCTATGAGGGATTGAAATATCATCCTGACAAAAATAAAGTCAGTGCCGGCAATAAGTCTTAAATCGAACCTATGAGGGATTGAAATGCAAGATGTTCGGATATGTCAATCCATGTCAGGGTGGTCTTAAATCGAACCTATGAGGGATTGAAATATGGTTGGCCCCAGGTATAAGATCGGTTGAGGGTTGAGTCTTAAATCGAACCTATGAGGGATTGAAATTGTTTCTCCATCAATTGTAAGGCCAATCAATAAAGAGGTCTTAAATCGAACCTATGAGGGATTGAAATTTTAAAAGTGAGCCATCCTCTGCATATCCCTTAAATAGTCTTAAATCGAACCTATGAGGGATTGAAATAACCATATCTTATTGAAGGGTTTGTTGTGACACCTTGTCTTAAATCGAACCTATGAGGGATTGAAATTTTTTGACTGGTTGACTACTAATGTCGGTGGAACGGGTCTTAAATCGAACCTATGAGGGATTGAAATACTTCTTTAGTGTCGTTAATAAATGTGTAGGTTACGTCTTAAATCGAACCTATGAGGGATTGAAATGATGTTAGCAATGAGACCCTTCAAAAATCATTAAAATGTCTTAAATCGAACCTATGAGGGATTGAAATCCATTTTTTATTGTACACCTGTGAACAGTATTATCGGTCTTAAATCGAACCTATGAGGGATTGAAATTTTTTATTTGGCAAAAATGTTACCTTTTGTTACTATTTGTCTTAAATCGAACCTATGAGGGATTGAAATATAATCGTATGCTTCCCAATTCCAAAGTATTTCTTTAGGTCTTAAATCGAACCTATGAGGGATTGAAATAAAATAAGCAAAAAAAACTAAAACGGGAGGTCGTCCTGTCTTAAATCGAACCTATGAGGGATTGAAATGCATATAAAAATAGGTGATCTGGTTATTTGTAAACTCGTCTTAAATCGAACCTATGAGGGATTGAAATCCAAGATATAAGATTGAGTTGCAATTTGCACCCATTGGTCTTAAATCGAACCTATGAGGGATTGAAATTAACGGCATTTGGGTAAACGGCAATGTGACATTATGGAGTCTTAAATCGAACCTATGAGGGATTGAAATCCACAACAGGGAAAAAAATATATGTTTATTCTGGCAGTCTTAAATCGAACCTATGAGGGATTGAAATATCGAGTTCCGCAAAGAATATAATTAATCGAGGTCAGTCTTAAATCGAACCTATGAGGGATTGAAATGGTGTTACCTGTCTGAAAGTTAGATCAGCCCCGCCGAGTCTTAAATCGAACCTATGAGGGATTGAAATGCTGTCAAAAAAGCCCGCTGTTTCGGTTCGGGTTTCGTCTTAAATCGAACCTATGAGGGATTGAAATGCGAGTTCCATTGTTTGCCGGTCATGGAACTTATTGCGTCTTAAATCGAACCTATGAGGGATTGAAATACTTTGTTACCTGTTTTGTTGGCTGCTATTTGGATCGGTCTTAAATCGAACCTATGAGGGATTGAAATCATTCAACACGGGTCAGGTTATCCGAATCCCTTGCAAGTCTTAAATCGAACCTATGAGGGATTGAAATCAGAGTTTGTCCAATTACCACCTTTTGCAATACAGAGTCTTAAATCGAACCTATGAGGGATTGAAATTATTACAAACGCTCCCACATCCCATATACCCGCCTGGTCTTAAATCGAACCTATGAGGGATTGAAATATGTTATCTGCGTACACCGTATTACCAATAATTTTCAGTCTTAAATCGAACCTATGAGGGATTGAAATAATTATCTAAAGAATGTTGCAAATATTATTAGTATATCGTCTTAAATCGAACCTATGAGGGATTGAAATAACTATATTATTAGAGTTGGAACTGAAACCACAGGAGGTCTTAAATCGAACCTATGAGGGATTGAAATTCATCTTTCCACTTCAGAAAGGCATCATCGACCTGGTCTTAAATCGAACCTATGAGGGATTGAAATAGCTGAGAAGAGATCACAGACTTTCGAAGGATCTTCCAGTCTTAAATCGAACCTATGAGGGATTGAAATTCTGTTTTATAACTCATTACAGTCACATTGCTTATTATGTCTTAAATCGAACCTATGAGGGATTGAAATTGGTTCAAGAACAGGTGATAGCCATCTGCTTTCCATCTGTCTTAAATCGAACCTATGAGGGATTGAAATATACATTCTGATTGTAATCCTCTGGCAGTTTGAAGTGTCTTAAATCGAACCTATGAGGGATTGAAATTCCCATTCGGTTTCCCAAAGCATCTCGTACTCGTCTTGTCTTAAATCGAACCTATGAGGGATTGAAATTCTCTTGTAACAGATAATGTAACACCGGCTGAATTGTCTTAAATCGAACCTATGAGGGATTGAAATGGAGTACCTTTTAATCTGATACCTTCTTTCGCATTTGGTCTTAAATCGAACCTATGAGGGATTGAAATCCTCCAAGGACCCATCCAAATTCTTGCCAAGACCGGGTCTTAAATCGAACCTATGAGGGATTGAAATGTCGCTGTGTTACCTGAAAAAGTGACAGGGTTTGTGGTCTTAAATCGAACCTATGAGGGATTGAAATAGTAATAAAGAAGCAGTAGAAGCCCCGCCACTTTGACCGGTCTTAAATCGAACCTATGAGGGATTGAAATATCTTAGTGCCGTTTACCGCATCGTTTGCGATTTTGGTCTTAAATCGAACCTATGAGGGATTGAAATACAATTATAGGTTTTACGATTGATGGGGAAACCCGGTCTTAAATCGAACCTATGAGGGATTGAAATACTATTTTCCCTGATGAAACCGAGTTTGATGCGAGCGTCTTAAATCGAACCTATGAGGGATTGAAATTCTGGTAAGGATCGAAACAAATGAAGCAAAGGCAGCGGTCTTAAATCGAACCTATGAGGGATTGAAATAATAAACTAATACCAAATCCCTGTCCACCAGCAAGTCGTCTTAAATCGAACCTATGAGGGATTGAAATATGCAAGATGTGCTGCATTGATGTTCTCTGCAGCTAGTCTTAAATCGAACCTATGAGGGATTGAAATGTTGCAACAACCGGTAGAAATCAGGCAGGCTCTGCGTCTTAAATCGAACCTATGAGGGATTGAAATTTATTACTTGAAAAAGGTGCAACAATAACTCATTGTACATTCAAGTCTTAAATCGAACCTATGAGGGATTGAAATTTAAGGCATTGCGATAATCTATCTCTGCCTGTACCTGGTCTTAAATCGAACCTATGAGGGATTGAAATTGCCTAAAGAGCCGTCTTTTACCATTTTCTTTAGCTCTTGTCTTAAATCGAACCTATGAGGGATTGAAATGGTACTCAGGCAGTTGTAGTTGCTTATAGTGGGATAAGTCTTAAATCGAACCTATGAGGGATTGAAATTTTATCAATTGCCTCGCCATATATATTAACATTCTGAGTCTTAAATCGAACCTATGAGGGATTGAAATTTTTTTTCTCCAAATAAAATAATATCCCAGGATAAAGTCTTAAATCGAACCTATGAGGGATTGAAATAAGACTGACCTTCTGAAAAAGAACTATGCACAGATCAAGTCTTAAATCGAACCTATGAGGGATTGAAATGCACATCCAAGTTCATGTAATACGCGGACGCACCAGTCTTAAATCGAACCTATGAGGGATTGAAATAGATGCTGAATGATCTCGATGAGCAAATAGCGATCGAGTCTTAAATCGAACCTATGAGGGATTGAAATCGGTTACCCGATTTACGAAAAGAAAAATTAAACAACAGTCTTAAATCGAACCTATGAGGGATTGAAATCCAAGAATTTCAGCGTAGCAACCGCCGTCTTTCACAAAGTCTTAAATCGAACCTATGAGGGATTGAAATCCTCCTTTTTTCTTTGCCATGACATTTCCGGCATAGTCTTAAATCGAACCTATGAGGGATTGAAATTTTGCCTGCTCATTCCCGAATGCCTTGGTATCGTAAGTCTTAAATCGAACCTATGAGGGATTGAAATGCATATATAGTATTGCCAATTATTTTTACATCGGGAGTCTTAAATCGAACCTATGAGGGATTGAAATCGATCGAAACATTTCTTGAAGAAAAGCTGTTGCAGGAGTCTTAAATCGAACCTATGAGGGATTGAAATAGATTCAGAATGTCAAAAGTGGAAGAAGGAAGGGGGTCTTAAATCGAACCTATGAGGGATTGAAATCTATTAATTTTGCAGGCAATACAGTTGATGCAAAACACGTCTTAAATCGAACCTATGAGGGATTGAAATAGGTATACGACCGGTACTTAAAGGAACTCCCGAAGTGTCTTAAATCGAACCTATGAGGGATTGAAATTTCTGGAAATGGAAGGCGAATAATGAAAGCTGTTTAGTCTTAAATCGAACCTATGAGGGATTGAAATAGAGTGAAGATGTCTCCAGACTGACAATTACCCAGCGTCTTAAATCGAACCTATGAGGGATTGAAATCCCTAAAAAGAATTTTCGAATAAAGGAGAATCACAAGTCTTAAATCGAACCTATGAGGGATTGAAATCCTGTGACGATAAACCAAATTACGACAAACGAACGAGTCTTAAATCGAACCTATGAGGGATTGAAATGTTTCTTTGGGAGGGACAAATCAGTTTGGGTTAGACTAGTCTTAAATCGAACCTATGAGGGATTGAAATGCAACAGGGATGGTTCCGGGCGTTCCTGCCTGTATAGTCTTAAATCGAACCTATGAGGGATTGAAATTTCTTACCGGTAACCCCGCAAACGACAGACAAGTAATGTCTTAAATCGAACCTATGAGGGATTGAAATGCCCTTCTCGACAGCCAAAGGGATAAAATTCAGTTTGGTCTTAAATCGAACCTATGAGGGATTGAAATACGAGTTTAGAATTTCTGTTTAGAAGATCAAGCGGGGGTCTTAAATCGAACCTATGAGGGATTGAAATACCCAATACAAGTTAATCAGTCTGTATTATCGAAATGTCTTAAATCGAACCTATGAGGGATTGAAATGGTCTGTTATATCTGACTTCTCACCAGGAGCCTTTAAGTCTTAAATCGAACCTATGAGGGATTGAAATGCTTCGGAATGTACTCTCTGTCTTTCTTTTTCGCCGTCTTAAATCGAACCTATGAGGGATTGAAATATAGTCTCTATCTTCGGGTCTTTTGGCTCTTTTGTCGAGTCTTAAATCGAACCTATGAGGGATTGAAATGGCAAAAAAGACACCTGCAAAAGTTGCGGGCAGGAGAGTCTTAAATCGAACCTATGAGGGATTGAAATAGAACAGATATTACATTCTAAAAATGCAGACTTTGAAAGTCTTAAATCGAACCTATGAGGGATTGAAATCTGTCAATAACCGCAATCTTAGAACCGAGACCGGTTGGTCTTAAATCGAACCTATGAGGGATTGAAATGATTTGGTTGTCTTTGAGATGGCAAGCAATGGCATCTGGTCTTAAATCGAACCTATGAGGGATTGAAATAAATTGAGAACGAATTTAGTGAATGTTCCTGCCGTGTCTTAAATCGAACCTATGAGGGATTGAAATTAAAGACGGATGGCAAAATAAAATTGAATCGGTTTTTGTCTTAAATCGAACCTATGAGGGATTGAAATCGGAAGTGATGGCGTAAATGTTCTCCGTAGGCATTATGTCTTAAATCGAACCTATGAGGGATTGAAATATCCTTACGGGTTACTCCCTTTTGTAGTGTTCCGCAGGTCTTAAATCGAACCTATGAGGGATTGAAATGCGTTAAGCTCTTGCATCTCCTTTGTGCTGTCGAAAGTCTTAAATCGAACCTATGAGGGATTGAAATTTGTAAACCCAAGCATACCAATAAGACCAATTACTCCTGTCTTAAATCGAACCTATGAGGGATTGAAATCACCTATAATCTGGAGCTGAAAAACGGCAAATACATCCGTCTTAAATCGAACCTATGAGGGATTGAAATGTAATTAACTTCCTTCGTGTTAATCAGCCAAAGACCCGTCTTAAATCGAACCTATGAGGGATTGAAATCCGAAAAGTTTGGAATGGCAACACTGTTAGGGAAACTGTCTTAAATCGAACCTATGAGGGATTGAAATGGGCAAAAAAAGGGGAGCCGATAGATATATATGATGAGTCTTAAATCGAACCTATGAGGGATTGAAATAGCCGATAGTCTTTTGAAATTAATAGCCATGTCCTCTTGTCTTAAATCGAACCTATGAGGGATTGAAATTAACTGAATAAGTCTTTTTCAGTTGCTGTTTTTTCAAGTCTTAAATCGAACCTATGAGGGATTGAAATCTCTATTAAAATTAACGCTTTAGGGAGCTTGTTAGGGTCTTAAATCGAACCTATGAGGGATTGAAATAATATGCAGAAATAAGTAAAGATATTTTTTTTCGGTTAGTCTTAAATCGAACCTATGAGGGATTGAAATTTTTTATACAAAGTAAAATTAAAAAATATCAGTAGGGTCTTAAATCGAACCTATGAGGGATTGAAATGGCACGGTGGAAAACACGGACAAAACAGGCGCAGGAGGTCTTAAATCGAACCTATGAGGGATTGAAATATTCCAAAAATGTTTATTTTGTCAGCCGGCAACTGTGTCTTAAATCGAACCTATGAGGGATTGAAATTTCTTTCCGGTACCTGTTCTCCTTCAACTCTCTTGGGTCTTAAATCGAACCTATGAGGGATTGAAATAAATATCTTACTGTGACACGCCAAACAGTAAACAATTGTCTTAAATCGAACCTATGAGGGATTGAAATGCAAGATGTTCGGATATGTCAATCCATGTCAGGGTGGTCTTAAATCGAACCTATGAGGGATTGAAATGGATCAAAACTCACCCATCTACACCTGCAACTTGGGGTCTTAAATCGAACCTATGAGGGATTGAAATACGAGGGAGAGCCAAGGAGAGGTGAGTATGATCTCGCGTCTTAAATCGAACCTATGAGGGATTGAAATGCCGTCTCTGTGGAAAAACGGAAAGTAACATTCTTGTCTTAAATCGAACCTATGAGGGATTGAAATTCTTTGAACCAGGCTCCGAAAGTGAGAGATCTGTCGTCTTAAATCGAACCTATGAGGGATTGAAATATAATGCTAACGGTCTGATCTCAAATACAGCTTTGTGTCTTAAATCGAACCTATGAGGGATTGAAATGCAAATACAACCTGCAGAACAAATTTAAATAGCTCAGGTCTTAAATCGAACCTATGAGGGATTGAAATTCTTCTACCGCCTGATACATCCAGAAGGGACGGGGTCTTAAATCGAACCTATGAGGGATTGAAATAAGGAGGAAAAAGGAAGATGAACTGGAAGAACTTAAGTCTTAAATCGAACCTATGAGGGATTGAAATGCTCTTCCTGCTCTTGATTTAAGCCCTGTGGCGGTGTGTCTTAAATCGAACCTATGAGGGATTGAAATGTTTCGAAAACGGGCGCAGATTCTTCTCCCGGATTTGTCTTAAATCGAACCTATGAGGGATTGAAATATGTAATTGGCGCAAAGAAAGCGCTCAAGAAATCGAGTCTTAAATCGAACCTATGAGGGATTGAAATCCAGTATTAATACAAGTTTGCAACTCTCTATAAGAACGTCTTAAATCGAACCTATGAGGGATTGAAATAGATTGGTGTTTGCCCGGGCAGAGGCCGATATATTCCAGGTCTTAAATCGAACCTATGAGGGATTGAAATAGGTACATATTCAACAACTGAAAGTGGTAGTACATCGGTCTTAAATCGAACCTATGAGGGATTGAAATTCTTTTTCATAGACCTTTTCCATAAAACGATAACTGAGTCTTAAATCGAACCTATGAGGGATTGAAATACGGATTACCGGTACTGTTGTTCACCGGGTTTCCATGTCTTAAATCGAACCTATGAGGGATTGAAATTTAATTCGTTTGGTCTCGGTGTCCCGGGTCTTCTCCACGTCTTAAATCGAACCTATGAGGGATTGAAATACCTTGAAACCCGAACCATAACATTTACGGACGATAAGTCTTAAATCGAACCTATGAGGGATTGAAATTCCTTTGTTATCGTGGTGTCAAAACGGGAAGAATCCTTGTCTTAAATCGAACCTATGAGGGATTGAAATATTGCAGGATAGGTTGTGCCTGCCACTCTGATCGAAGGTCTTAAATCGAACCTATGAGGGATTGAAATACTGGATAAACCCAAAAACCAACACCAGCACAAAAGGTCTTAAATCGAACCTATGAGGGATTGAAATCAAAGAAGCAAGGTGAGGTCGAGGGTCAGTTAAAGGTCTTAAATCGAACCTATGAGGGATTGAAATTGTTTCTTCTCTCTCCTGAATTCCTTTGCCTGCGGGGTCTTAAATCGAACCTATGAGGGATTGAAATATCTTTACCTCCTCGAAGAAACTTGAGAGCCACTTTGTCTTAAATCGAACCTATGAGGGATTGAAATAAGTAAACAGGTAGAGAAATGGAAGCAAATATCCAAAGGGTCTTAAATCGAACCTATGAGGGATTGAAATAATCCATTGCAGAATTGCAAAGACCCGCAAGAAAGAAGTCTTAAATCGAACCTATGAGGGATTGAAATCTAACTGCCGTTTTAAAGAAGCCTGCTGTTTCATGTAGTCTTAAATCGAACCTATGAGGGATTGAAATACTCGTAACCCGTAATAATTCTGTATGCCTTACATCCGTCTTAAATCGAACCTATGAGGGATTGAAATGCATCCTCTGCCAGATTCATTCCAATTCCGGTTGCATGGTCTTAAATCGAACCTATGAGGGATTGAAATTTAAAAACAAAATAAACACCGTTCAAGGCTTTCCAGGTCTTAAATCGAACCTATGAGGGATTGAAATATTTTTCAATTTTTAATTTACGATATGCAATATCACTGTCTTAAATCGAACCTATGAGGGATTCAAAAGCAAAGCACAAAATCTTTCCAAATATCGTCACAAGGGCTTTTGGGGGATTGGCTGTCGGATGTTTCTACGAACATGTCACTCGCCCAGGCGAGTTTTCCGGGATTTCTTGGAGGTATTTTTGGTTGGGGTTGCCAAGTTTCTACCCACATTTCGCCGCAAGGGCTCTTTTTTAGCAGCTCATAGATCATAGTTCAAAGTTAATAGCTAAAAATATGTCGCCACAAGGGCTTTTGGGGGATTGGCTGTCGGATGTTTCTACGAACATGTCACTCGCCCAGGCGAGTTTTCCGGGATTTCTTGGAGGTATTTTTGTTTGGGGTTGCCAAGTTTCTACCCACATTTCGCCGCAAGGGCTCTTTTTTAGCAGCTCATAGATCATAGTTCAAAGTTGATAGCTAAAAATATGTCGCCGCAAGGGCCCTTTTAGAGTTGGGTGTCGGAATTTATCTATGAACATGCCACTCGCCCGGGCGAGTTTCCCCATAAATTGAATTTGGCGGTGGGACAATCGAGGACGATTGTCTCTCCTTTTCCAAGAATGAAATTTTGCTATGTTATTTTATTGATTTTACCCGAATTTAGCCTCAAATCAAAGCAAATCGAAAAAAAATAAATCCTGATACCTAATACCTAAATTCTCAGGTTTTTTGTTTTTTCTTTTTGGCTGCGGGGAAGAGGATATTGTTCAGAATGAGGCGGTAGCCCGGGGAGTTTTTGAAGAGGTTGAGGTCGGTCGGAGGATCTGAGACGGCGTGCTGGTAGTCTTCGGGGTCGTGACCGCCGTAGAAGGTGAAGAAGCCTCTGCCGAAAGTGCCGTGGAGGTATTTGAGCTGGTCGGTATCTTTTCTTTCACCGAGGACGATGATCGATTTTTTCACACGGTTTCTTCTGAACATGGTGGTTTGTCCCATAAATCCTTTGACCACATTCGTGTGGCACTGCGTTAGCATTGTGGGAATGGGGTCGTATTTAGCGGAGAACTCGAACAGGGTGAAATAGTCATTTCCGAAGTCGAGAATCTCGGTTGGCTGGATGTCAATGTCGCTGTACTCGTAAACATACGGATTTTGTTCAAGAATAAAATCTGTGAATGCGAGTGTGGTGCTGTAGTTGAGTTTCGATTGTGCCTGGGGGTCTGCAGCGTCTCCGTCGAACATTTGAGCGGCGATGTCAGTACCCTCGGCGGAGAGTGCGATATCGTAGGAATCGGTCGCTGAACACATTGCAAAGAGGAACCCTCCTGAAGCCACAAAACTTTTTATCCCTTTGGCGACATCGAGCATCATTTTTGAGACCTTGCCATAGCCCAGTCTTTTGGCATCGGCTTCATATCTTCTTTGGGTTTCGATGTACCAGGGAGCATTTGCGTAGCTGGCGTAAAATTTACCGTACTGTCCCGTAAAATCTTCATGGTGGAGGTGGAGCCAGTCATATTTTGAGAGGTCACCCTTTAAAATCTCCTCATTCCAGAATTTGTCGTAGGGGATACCCGAGTATTCGAGTGCGAGGGTAACGGCATCGTCCCAGGGATGGAAGCCGGGAGGTACATAAACCGCCACTTTGGGCGCCTTTTCCATTCTTACGACATCCATGTTCTGGTCTTCCTGCTGCACAAACGAGTAAATTTCGACTGCGGCACCGGGATCAAGCACTTCAAAAGCCACACCCTGCAGACGGCAGTCGAGCAGCACTTCATCAGATTTATCGATCGCAAAGGAACCACCCCGGTAGTTGAGTAGCCAGTCGGCAGTATAACCTTTGGCAAGTGCACGATAAGTAACTCCGTATGCTTTCAGATGGTCGGTCTGGGCGAGATCCATGGGGATGAGAATCTTGCTTTGGGGAAGTGTATTCGCCCAAAGCAAGAGGATAAAAAACAGAAACGGGAAACGCCTTGACATTATCAGGCTGATTTCTTTTCTCTTTCGAGGTAAATTGGTTCAGCACCATCCATCACCACATCGCGGGTGATGATGCATCTGCCGATTTCCTTTTTTTCGGGGAGGTCGAACATGATATCAACCATAAACTCTTCGACGATTGAGCGGAGGGCACGGGCGCCTGTTTTTCTCTCGATTGCCTTTTGGACAATTGCGTCAATAGCGAACGGATCGAATTCAAGTTCCACATCTTCGAGGGCAAAAATCTTTTTATACTGCTTCAGAATGGCATTTTTCGGTTCGAGCAGTATGCTCGAGAGAGCCTCTTTACTCAATGAGTGAAGTGGGGCGAGAACGGGAATTCTTCCGATAAGTTCGGGGATAAGTCCGAACCGCAGCAGGTCCTCGGGTTTTACCATGCCGATCAGGTCATCGTCGGAGAGGTGATCTGTGCTGATGGCGTCGGCACCAAATCCCATTTTGCTCTGGTTTATTCTGTTCGAGATAATCTTTTCAATTCCCTCGAAAGCACCGCCAACGATAAAAAGGATGTTTTTTGTGTTTACATAAATAAGGCTTTGTTCGGGGTGTTTTCTTCCGCCTTTTGGAGGGACACCGGCAACAGTTCCTTCGAGAATTTTAAGAAGTGCCTGCTGTACACCTTCGCCCGACACATCACGGGTTATGGATGAACCTTCGCTTTTGCGGGCAATTTTGTCGATTTCATCGATGTAAACTATGCCACGCTGTGCTTTTTCGAGATTGTAGTCGGAAGCCTGAAGGAGGTGGACGAGCACAGTCTCGACATCATCACCGACATATCCTGCCTCGGTTATGGTGGTTGCATCCGCAATTGCAAAAGGGACATCGAGGATTTTTGAGAGTGTTTTTGCGAGCAGGGTTTTGCCTGTCCCTGTAGGTCCGATGAGCATAATGTTGCTTTTTTCTATTTCGACATCGCTCAGGGTCATGAATGAATCCATCTGATTCACTCTTTTATAATGGTTGTAGACGGCGACGGCGAGAGTTTTCTTGGCTCTTTCCTGACCGATTACATGTTCACCGAGTGTGTCGAAGATGAATCTCGGGGTGACATCCATCGATTTTTTTTGTTTCGGTCTAACAGCGCTGATATTTGAGCGGAGAATTTCGACGCTGCTTTCAACGCAAACTTCGCAAATGTAAACATCGGGACCGGCAATAAGGCTGACTTCGCCTGAGTCTCTTCCGCAGAAAGAGCACCTGGCATTTTTTTCTGAAAGTCTTTTGGACATATTTTCTCAGTTGGTTTTAATTGACAAGATAGTTTCCCTGGCTTTATCGTACAAGATGGACTTTGGGAAGTTTATGAGGATTTGTTCATAAGCTGCGATAGCTTTTGGGATATCCTTTTTACCAAAATTATAAATTTCTCCCTGTAAAAATAACGATTTATCCGCATATATGTTCATTGGATCCTTGACGGATTGATTGATGACAGATATGGCGTCATCGTAACGGTCGAGAGAGGCTGCAAGTTCCGCAGTGCGAAAAACAGCAACAGATGCGACGATTTTTGAATTGGCGGCTGCAAGACCGGAGAAAATCTTATAAGCTTCCTCAAGATTTCCCTTCATGATCTCCTCTTCCCCTTTTGCGAAAGCTATTAAGGAGAGTGAGTCTGCCATGTTTTTATTGAGGAGAGGGGAAAGTTCGAGGGCGTCGTTCGCAAGATTATCCGAGGGCACGCTTAAAATTTCGGCAAGAAGTGAAGTGGTGGCAGGGATATCATTCTTAAAAAGACTGCACATCATCAGATTGAATTTTGCCCTGTTTTTTACATCGGGATCGGTAGTGAAAGAGGTGATTGCCGCCTTGAATGCGTGTTCAGCCTGTGCGGGTTCACCTTTTCTGATGGCAATCAGTCCCTTATATAACCTGCAATTTGCTGTAAACTGTGAGTTTGGTCTCTCTTCAATCAGCTTATCGAAGAATGATTCAGCTTCGTCATAATCCTTCAACTTGAACCAGAGATAGCCGGTTCTGAAGATGGCTTCGGAGGCTGTTTCAGAATTTTTGAATGTGGAAATTATTTCGCTGTATTTACCGATTACCTTTTCATATTCACTTTTTGGAGGCAGAATTTCCCTGTCGTACGGTTTCCATTCCGGGTTCAACTCAAGGTATTTCAGATTTAGAAGTTCCTCGAGAGCTTTCACGAGATTCAGATTGATGACGGGTTTATCGGGTCTTCCGGGGTATTTTTCGAGAAGTGTCGAATAGGCAGTAACTGCCGAGGGGTAGTCACCCGCATAAAAGGACTCCTCACCGAGTTTGAAGAGGGAGACTCCGTTTTCCCTGCCAAAAGATTCGAGTTTCAGGGCAGTTTGAAGCCCTTTTTCGAACATTCTTTGGTCGATATAGAGAGAGAAGAGGACGCGGAGAGCAGCCTCACCCGGGTCGTCAACTTTCTCGAAAGCTTTGATATATTCCTTAACAGCATCGGGGTTATTGGAGGTGGCTTTAATTCTTCCTTCAATTTGGCCCGCCTGCCCCGGTTCGAGTTGGAGCAATTCAACATATGCTTCTGCAGCTTTGTCGAACTGCATTACATACCCGTAGAGATAACCGAGGTCGAGGAGGAAGTAAATTGGTTTGCCCGACACTTCCTTCCCTTTTTCGAGGAGGGAGATCGCTGTTTCGAAGCCCTTCACTTCAATGGCGGAGTAGGCGAGTATTTTGGTGTAATTTATATCGTAACCGGCATTTTTGAGGAATCCATGCCACAGGTCAAGAGCATCTTTCTCTTTGCCGGAGAGGAAGAGGGTTTTCCCTGTGAGGTTCACACCGTTGATGTCACCAGGGGAGCGTTCGTTCCATTTGTTTAGCCAGGTGAGGGACTCGTCAAACTGCTTCAGACGGTTGCAGACTCTGACTACCGACTCGAGCAACATGTAATCACCGGGATTCACTTTATAGAGATCAAGATATATGGTTTTTGCTTTTTCGAACTGGTTCAACTGCTCAAACTGCTGGGCGAGCATAATTTTATTGCCAATATCACCCGGCTGGGCAAAAATCGTGATAGCAAAAAGGGTAAGAATGATCAGGAGACGCAAAAAATTCCCGTTAATTAATGGATTCTTTAAATATTAGACAACAAACAGAGCAAAATGGTTTCCTAATCGAGGAAATGGTGAAGCGCCTCTATTAGTTTGTCAAGGTCGCCGAGTGTGTTATAGCCGTTGATCGAAACCCTGATGAATCTTTCACCATTATGGCTGAATACAGGAATCTCGATATTGAACTCATCGTAAAGCTTTTGCTTCAGGTCTTCGGGGGCTGATTTCGGAAGTTTTACCGAAGCCATTTGTTTGATAAGTGAACTGTCTGAGGGATAAATGCTCTCCATCCCTTTAATCTGCTCCATTCTTTCCTTCGTTTCGAGGACGAGTTTGTGGCATTTAAGAGAGATTTGTTCCCAGTCGTGAAACTTCATAAATTTGATTGCGGCAGGAACTGCGAGGAACCCGGAGATGTCGCGGGTGCCCTGATATTCGAACTCGTCGATGAACCGGGAAGAAGTCGGTTCTTTGTGAGTCATTCCCCAGCTTATTACCGATGGAACGAGAAGGTGTTGCATATCCTTTCTCGCATAGAGGAAAGCGGTTCCCTTGGGAGCCATCATCCATTTGTGGCAGTTGCCGGTGTAAAAATCAGGATCAATTTCGCTTATATTCACAGGTATTTGTCCGGGAGCATGCGCGGCATCTATAACCGTATAAATATTTTTCCCGCGGAGTGCATCCACAATCTCTTTTACGGGAAAAATAAGAGCGGTCGCCGAGGTAATGTGGCTGATGAATACAACTTTTGTTGCGGGTGTAACAGCCGAAAGCATTGCGTCACGAATTTCTGAACTTTTTGTTACAGGAAGAGGGATTGTGGCTTTCACGAGTTTTGAACCCGTTTCTTCACATCTGAATTTCCACATCTTTTCGAGGGCACCGTATTCCTGATCGCTGATCAACACTTCATCACCCGGTTTAAGGGGGAGCGACCTTGCGACCGAATTTACTCCGGTGGTCGCATTTGAAACATATACGATGTCATCTTTTTCACATCCCAGATAACCGGCGAGGCAGCCTCTGGCTGAGGAAAGAAGCTCGTCGTGCCTTCTGTCCATGAACTCGACGGGTTGTTGCTCGAGTTCTATTTGTCTCGTCTGGTATTCCTTCATAACGGGCATGGGACAAGCACCGAAGGAACCATGGTTGAGAAATATGACATTTTCGCGTAAAAAGAAGATGGACTTCATTATTTTTGTTGTTCCTGTATTATTATATTCTGATCCAAACAGCAAAGATACGAAATGGAGATGAAATGCCGGAGTTTTTAGACTTCAGTGTGGCTGACAAAAATCTTTTTTTATACATTGGCATACTGGCTGTCGCAATAATCGCATGGTCGATTCTGCAGGCAGTTGCAATTAAAGTGGTGAGCAAACTTGTCAGAAAGACAGCGACAAAGTTTGACGATGTTATACTGAACAAAAAATTTGTCCGCCGGGCAATCTTTATTCTTCCCACAATAGTGGCGAACAGGTTTGCCTACCTGCTTGGCGGAAATACAGCCGAAGTAAAAACTTTCCTCTATGTCTGGTATTCGATACTTGCCACACTGATCGTGTTTTCTGCGATTGATGCACTGATTGAAATTTACGAGAAAAATGAAAATCTGAACAGAAAACCAGTGAAGGGGTATCTCCAGATTATCAAGATAGTGATTGGATTTTGGGCATTGGTGGTGATTGCCGGTATTTTCACGGACCAGAGCCCCTGGTCGATTCTTACCGGACTGAGTGCTCTGACTGCCATCCTGATGCTGGTATTCAGGGATACAATTCTTTCATTTATTGTTAATATTCAGATAAACTCCTATGATCTGGTGGAAAAAGGGGACTGGATAGAGGTGCCGGCATTTGGTGCGGATGGCTCGGTAACCGACATTTCGCTCCATACAATAAAGGTTCAAAACGGCGACAACACCATCTCCATTATTCCGACCTACAAACTTATGGAAGTGGGATACAAAAACTGGAGACGGATACAGGAATTGAACGCCCGCCGGATCAAGAGATCTCTGATAATAGATGTCTCATCGGTGAGGGGTGTTGATACGGAAATACTCGCTTCACTCAACGAAAAAGAGGGAATTAAACCATTTCTCGACGAGTTTTTGATGAGTGACGCATATCTGGGCTCGAAGGAGATAGATGTTACCAATCTTATGCTGTTCAGAAACTACATCAGGTGGTTCCTGCTCCGTCAGGAAAAAATAAGGGGTGATCTGAATATCTCTGCCAGACTTCTTCAGCCCGTGGAATCGGGAATTCCTTTGGAGATATATGCATTCACATCAGAGACCACATTTCTGAAATACGAGGATTTTCAGGCACAGATTTTGGAACACATTATAGCTTCATCGCACTATTTTAAGATAGTTCTCTATCAGAGGCAATCTGGGAGCTTTTAAAGTAAAAAAAAATTCGTAAATTGTAACCTGTTGGAATCTCTTTTTCAGCAAGTGGATTAATCAGTCAATAATCGTTCAATAACAAAGATCGAATGCGTAAATCACTCTTTTTCCTTCTGCTTCTCACGGTTTTCTTCGCCGGGTGTGAGGAAGAGCCACCGGTGCTTCCGGGTTTGAAATTCAGCAGTCTTACTGTTGTTTCACAACCTCAGGGTGCTGTTGTCTTCTTCAACAACAAAAATACGGGGAAAACCACGCCAACTGTACTTGAAGGGCTCGAGCCGGGATTCTATAAAATTGATCTGAAGTTGAGCAAATATGTGGACACCACTTTCTATACGCTTGTTGCCCGTGACCAGCAGGATACAATGGCTTTGGAGATGAAAGAAAATCCCGCCGACTGGTGGCAAAACTGGAACTCTTCCAATTCACCACTGCCGATGAACACAATCAATAAAATTCTGATTGATTATCAGGACAACAAATGGCTCGCTACCAACGGGAAGGGACTTGTAAAGTATGACGGGCAGGCTTGGACCATCTTCGATCGCTCCAACTCCGGGATACCCGACAATTACATTCTAGATTTTGTGATCGAGAAGCAAAACAGAATCTGGGTAGCCACTACAGAGGGCTTCGGCAGATACGACAATGGTGTATGGACTGTTTTTAACAAAGCGAACAGCAACCTTCCTGATAACTACATCAACTCGGTAGATATTGATATCTACGGAAATGTCTGGCTCGGCACATATACTGCCGGTCTCGTGAAGTTTGACGGAGTATCATTCAAAGTTTATAATTCAGGCAACAGCGGACTGCCAACCAACAGGATTAATGCTGTTAAATCCGATGGTGTTGGAAATGTTTTCTGTGGTACCCACGGCGAGGGAATAGCCCTATTGTCGCAGGCGACTGGCAACTGGACAATTTACAACACAGTTACCTCGAACATTCCCGGTCAGTTCGTAAACAGAATAGTAATCGATCAGAAAGGTGACCTTTGGATCGGGTACATTGGAGCAGTCTCCCCGGTAGGTGTTTCATCATTCAACGGTAAGTATTTCACGAATTACACTCCCGGAAATTCGGGAATAACCGGTTCGATCGTCTCCGGTATAGCAGTTTCAAATCTCGGAAATGTATGGGTTTCAACAGCCGATGCAGGAGTTTTCTTCCTCACTCACGGTAAATTCAAACGATATACCACCGCAAACTCGGGGATAAAAGACAATTCTGCCCTCTCCATCGCAATCGACAGAAATGAAAACAAGTGGATCGGCGCAGGTGGACTTAACTTTTATGTTGGAGGGAAGGAATAGTAGTTATTAGTTTTGAATTATGAGTTATTAATTAAAAAGCCCCGGCATTTCTGACGGGGCTTAATTATTTCAGCAGTTACTGATGACTTTAATCAAAAACTCATAACTAATAAGTCATAAGTCATAACTAATTATCAGTTTTGTTCTTTCACAACAAAGACTTTGATCTTTGCGGTTACGGATGAGTGAAGTTTCACGGGTACATCGTAGATGCCGAGAGCTTTGATAGGTTCGTGGAGTTCGATTGATCTTTTGTCGAGGTCGAATCCTTTTTCTTTCAAACCGTCAGCAATCATCTGTGAAGTAACGGATCCGAAGAGTTTGTCTTCTTCGCCGGCTTGAACGGTGAGTTCAATTTTCACATTTTCGATGGCAGTAGCGAGCTGTGTAGCAGCGGCAACTTCTTTTTCTCTTCTCTTAACAATAAGTTTTTTCTCATCTTCAATTGCTCTAAGGTTGCCTTTGAGGGCAGCGTAGGCATATTTTTTTGGGATGAGGTAGTTGAGAGCGTAGCCTTCGTTTACATCGATGGTATCGCCAACCTTTCCAAGAGAATCGATATTTTGTCTTAATATTACTTTCATGATCACTTCTCCTGTTGGTTATTTCAAAGAATCAGCGACATAAGGCAGAATTGCCATGTGTCTTGCTCTTTTGATAGCAGTTGTTAATTGGCGGTGATATTTAGCGCATGTACCGGTGATTCGTTTAGGGATAATTTTTCCCTGTTCGGTAACGAATTTCTGGAGGAGTTTTACATCTTTGTAATCGATGTATTTGATGCCCATCTGAGTAAATCTGCAGACTTTGTTGGGCTTCAACATACGCATTTTGTTTCTGTTGTTGCTAAAGTTATTGTTGTTGTTATGTATCATAATTACTCTTTAATAAGTTTAGATTCTTCTTGAGTAAGGAACTTGTCGAAAGAATCGGATGTGTAACCGGCAGAGTCGTCGTCATAATCAGAAATGGCTTCTTCATAGACCTCTTCACCGGTCGGTTTAAATCGTTTATTAAGGAATTGAATCCGTCTTGCTTTGATTTCAACGATACTGCGGCTGCTGCCATCTTCACCTCTCCAGGTTCTGGATTGCAGTTCACCATCGACGAGTACGGCTGATCCCTTTCTTACACGCTCACGGCAACTTTCAGCCAGTTTGTTCCAAGCGACAATTCCAACGAAACAGACATCTTCCTGCCACTGGCTTCCGGAATCCTTAAATTTTCTGTTGGATGCGATGGTAAAATTGACTACAGGTGTACCATTGGTAGTGTGCCTGTAAACAGGGTCTTTTGTTAAATTACCGGCAATAACCACATAGTTAATTTCCGGCATCTTCAACTCAGCCATAATTAATCTCCTCTGTTCATATCTACTTCGACTGTTCGCCGGTATCGTCTGTCTTCTCTGCTACAACTTCTTCTGCTGCTTCAATAACGGGAGTTTCGACGACTGGTTCAGCCACCGGCTCCTCTACAACCGCAACGGGTTCAGCTTCAACTTCGACCTCTGCTTCATCAGCTTCGGTTTCAATTACATCTGCTTCATCATCAGCCACCACTTCAAATTCGACTGCTTCAAGTTCAGCAGCTTCAGCTTCGGTTTTTCTGTTTGCAAAATATTCGAGAGCCTCTTTTTCGAGTCTGATGGTAAGGAACCTTACAACAGCCTCATCAATTTTAAGAAGTCTTTCGAATTCTGCGATGAGATCCACGGGTGCTTCGAACCTGTAGATAACATAGTAGCCAATTCTGTTTTTGTTGATAGTGTAAGCAAGTCTTTTCCTGCCCCACTTTTCAGTTTCCGATATAACGCCACCACCATCGGTGATTATACCGCTGATCTTCACCAATTCGGCTTCGATCTGTTCGTCATCCAAAGCCGCATTAATAATTACGGCTGTTTCATAGTGATTTCTTCTCAAGAATCCTCCCTATGGGCAATGACCCGGTTTTGGGAAACCGGGTAGGGTTAATAAATAAATGAACAATAAAAAAATTATTTGATTACCTTAATCAATGGTGCGATAACCAAAGCCACAACCGACATCAATTTGATGAGGATGTTGAGTGACGGACCGGAGGTATCCTTGAACGGATCGCCAACAGTGTCGCCAACAACAGCGGCTTTATGCGGATCAGAACCTTTGTAATACATTTGACCGTTGTATTCAACGCCTTCTTCAAACATTTTCTTTGCGTTATCCCATGCTCCACCTGCGTTCGACTGGAAAATTGCCATCAGAACGCCTGTTACCGTTACACCTGCAAGCAAGCCACCGAGCATTTCGGGACCGCCAAGGAAGCCGGTAAGCACCGGAACAATAACTGCGAGCAGGCTTGGTAGTACCATCTGTTTGATGGCGGAAGCTGTTGAAATCTCAACGCATTTTCCGTACTCTGCCTTCCCCTCTGCCGAGTCAAAAGTATCCTGGTCAGCCTTCGACCATGTGTCTCTTTCTTTTCCGTCGTTTTTACGCATCACATTAAGTGCGGCTTTCAACTCGGGAATCGAAGCAAACTGTCTTCTTACCTCTTCGATCATCGACATGGCAGCCTTACCAACCGCCATCATAGCCATAGCCGAGAAGAGGAATGGAACAGCACCGCCGAGGAACAGGCCTGCGATAACCTTTGCCTTCGAAATATCAATTACCTTCAAATCTGCAGCGGTCATAAAAGCACCAAACAAAGCCAGAGCTGTAAGTGCTGCAGAACCGATTGCAAAACCTTTACCGATTGCTGCTGTGGTGTTACCTACAGCATCAAGTTTATCGGTTCTTTCTCTCACTTCCTTTGGCAGATCAGCCATTTGTGCGATACCGCCTGCGTTATCGGAAATCGGACCGTAAGCATCGACAGCGAGCTGGATTCCAAGATTGGAGAGCATACCCACAGCTGAAATTGCGATACCATAAAGGCCCGCGAGTTCGAAAGAAACCACAATAGCAAAAGCTATGATGATAATCGGGATTGCTGTTGACATCATACCGGTACTAAGTCCGGCTATAATGTTGGTTGCAGTTCCTGTCATCGACTGACGGACAATATTCATAACAGGACCTTTACCGGTACCTGTGTAATATTCGGTTACAAGTCCGATCAAAAGTCCGGAAACAAGACCGATAACAGTCGCAATGAATACTCCGTTGGAAGTGTATTCCCTTACCTGACCGTAGAGGGGGTCGTTATAAGACCATGAACCCGGCAGCATATACTGGATCAGGAACCAAAGACCGATTATTGTAAAGAACGAAGATAAAAATTCACCCGTGTTAAGAGCTTTTTGAGGGTTTCCGCCCTCTTTTACCTTAACAAAATAGGTACCAATGATTGACATCACAATTCCGAGGGCGGCAATTGCCAAAGGCAAAAGCACTGCACCAAGTCCCCCAAAATGTTCAGAAAAAGTCTGAACCGGGATAAAAGCGGCGCCGAGAACCATGGTTCCCACTATAGCACCGACATAACTTTCAAAAAGATCTGCACCCATACCGGCGACATCACCGACATTATCACCGACATTGTCAGCAATAGTAGCGGGGTTAAGCGGATGATCTTCAGGGATACCTGCTTCCACTTTCCCGACAAGGTCAGCGCCGACATCGGCTGCTTTAGTGTAGATTCCACCGCCGACTCTTGCGAAAAGGGCAATCGAAGAGGCGCCGAACGAAAATCCCGTGATAACAGTAATTACTTTACTTACAGCGTTTGCGAGATTTGCCTTGTCAGCAAAAACATCCTGTGGCAGCCATAACTGCGAGTAGATGGCTAAAAGCAAACCAAGACCCAAAACGCCAAGACCCACAACACCCAGCCCCATGACAGAGCCTCCGGTGAAAGCGATGTTTAGTGCTGCACCGAGACTTTTCCGTGCTGCATTAGTTGTTCTTACATTTGCTTTTGTAGCGGCTCTCATGCCAATAAAGCCTGCAAGTGCCGAGCAAAAAGCTCCCAAAACGAAAGAAACAGCAACCAGCGGATGCGAGTCTTCTTTCATATTGGCGGTTACAGCCAGCAGGACAGCTACAATAGCAACAAAAATTGCCAGTACTCTGTACTCCGCCTTCAGGAAAGCCATCGCACCTTCTGCTATGTATCCTGAAATGCGGCTCATCTTTTCAGTGCCCACTTCCTGTTTGGATATCCAGTTTGCCTTCATATAAGTGAAGAGCAGACTTAAAATACCAAAGAGGGGCAAAATATAGATGATATATTTTTCCATTTAATCTCCCGGATTAATTATTCGCCGTTTGTTTTTTTATTTATCGTTTTACTGTTGGCATCGAGAAGCCCTTTTACTCCCGAAGCAACGAAACTGTTCATTAACACAAAACAACTTTCCATAATGCCTGACAGAAGTTCTTCCTCCTCTTTGGTAAAAGGTTCAAGAACGAAATCTGCCATTTCACCGGGGCGGAAGGAGTTACCAATACCGATCCGGATTCGCGGGAAGTTGTCGTTTTCGATGGCATAAATAATTGAGCTGATACCATTATGACCCCCATCGCCGCCATTTTTTTTGACTTTGAAGGTGCCGGGCATCAGATTGATCTCATCATGGACAACGAGCAGTTCCTCAGGAGAGGCGCCATACTCGTCGAGTACACTTTTAACGGCGTTACCGCTTAAATTTACATAAGTAACAGGCTTAACCAGCAGAAAGGGGTTCCCGTTAATGGAGCCCCGTGCCTGGTAATAATCATGTTTAGAGGGAGAAAACTTTAAAGAATGCAAAGTTGCGAACGAGTCAAGAAAGATAAAACCCGCGTTATGCCGGGTTTTCTCATATCTTTTGCCGGGATTCCCCAGCCCAACAATGATCTTCAAAGTTATTCGTCGTCTTTATCCTTGCCTCTCGAGATAACCTCGGGCTCTTTCATTTCTTCTTCAGTCTCTACAGGAATTTCAACACCGCGAGGAATGGTAATGGTGCAAAGCACTGTTTCAGCAGGGTGAAGAATTGTAATATTTTCCACATTCAATTTGCCGACATTAAAGCTGTGTCCGAGTTTCAATGGTGAAATGTCCACAATAAATGCGTTTGGCAGATCTTTTGGCAGGCACTGAATGGTAAGCTTGTGAAGATTGATCTGGAGCTGACCGCCCTGAATGACGCCGATGGAGTTTCCTTCATATTTAACAGGAACATCGATAGTAACTTTTTCACCTTTGGTGAGACCGTACATGTCGAAGTGGATGATTCTGTCGGTAACAGGGTCAACCTGCACATCTTTAAGCACGCACTGCTGAGTTTCCTTCCCTTCAATCTCGAGATTGATAAGGTAGCTTTTAGAAGTGAAGTAGATTTGTTTTATGGAATTTTCAAGTGCTTCTATTGCAACAGGCTCTGTCTTGTTAGCGTAGAAGATGCCCGGTACTTTAGCTTGGCTCTTTAATTGATTCCTTCCTGATTTTCCGAAAAGTGTCCTTACAGACGCGTTTACAACCTTTGTTTCCATTTGTTTCTCCGTTAAGGCAACTATCCCTTATCCTTGTCGAATAAAGAACTGATTGACTCGTGTTTGTTGATTCTTAATATAGCCTCACCAAAAATGGCTGAAGCGCTAAGTACCTGAATTTTGTTTCCTAATTTTTCGATTTTGTCCTCTCCGAGTGGGATAGTATCGAGGACAAATATTTTTTCAATATCTGATTCCAGAATTCTGTCGCACGCCGGACCCGAAAGCACGGGATGTGTAACAGAGGCATAAATTTTGTTTGCACCTCTTTTTTTGAGAGATTCAACGGTTCCCTTGAATGTTCCTGCGGTATCGATGAGATCATCTACGATGAGGACATCCTTACCTTCGACATCACCGATGATATGTGCAATCTCGGCGACATTCTGAGTGGGTCGGCGTTTATCGCTCACCACAAGGGATGCGTCAAGCTTGTTGGCATAGGCTCTTGCCATTTTTATACCACCAACATCTGGCGAAATTACGGCAAGATTACTGCTGAGATGCTTTAGCTCGTTATAAAATACAATTGAACCATAAAGGTGATCGAAGGGGATATCAAAGAATCCCTGGATCTGAGGGGTATGCAAATCCATTGTGATCACACGGTCGGCACCTGCAGAAGTAATCAGGTTTGCAACGAGTTTGGCAGTAATTGCCACTCTCGGCTGATCTTTTCTGTCTTGCCGGGCATATCCAAAATATGGAATTATAGCCGTGATCCGCTTAGCGGAAGCCCTTTTGGCTGCATCAAGCATTATGAGCAGCTCCATCAAATTTTCAGCAGGGGGGTTGGTTGACTGGACGAGGTAAACATCGCTTCCGCGAACATTTTCACCGTATTTCACCCAGATCTCGCCATCGCTGAACTTTTTGATCTCCAATGCCCCAAGCCGTTTATCGACATCCAAACGCCTGCCCATATAGTTTACAATTTTTTCGGCAAGCGGACGATTTGATCTTCCTGAGAAGACCTTAATTTCGGAATCCATGGTGTTCCAAAAATTTAAAGAAATATAGCTTACAAATATAGGGAATAGAGATCAGGAAATCAAGAAAATTATTTATGATTAAAGCCTATAGGAATAAATAGTGGCAAAGATGAAAAAGGTTTAGTTTTGGAATCGAAAAAAATAAAGTCCGGGAAGGAGCAGCGAATTTTTTGCCTGACTTGTGTCCCACTAATTTTTCAGGTGAACCGATTCATTAAAAAGACTGCCCCTTTCGTGACAGCCTCTTGAATTCAATCTTCAGATGTTCAAACATCAAACTTCTGACTTCAAACTTCAGTCCGCCGCGGCGGATCAGCCTTCTGCCCTCAGCCTTATTTCAACAGCAAAGCCTTCATCGTTTTGGAATATGTTGTTTTGCTCTCAAGCGATTGGGCTTGAAGCCTGAATATATAAACACCCGATGAGTGAGAGATCCCACTGAATTTCTTCTCATACAGACCCTTTTCCATCTCGCCCGTGGCAAGTTCTGCAACATTCTGGCCCGTGATGCTGTAAACTGTTAGCATTAAACTGCTCTTCTCCTTAAGTGAGAATTTAATAACCGTTTCAGGGTTAAATGGATTTGGGAAGTTGTTGTACAGGTTGTACTCGTAAACCACCGTTTCCGGCTTGTTCCCACCGGGGTGTTGTTTCACCATGGGTTTGTTTGTAAGGTTACCTTCCGGCAGTTCGCTGAACAACAGGTTTGCCATCTTCGTGTATTCCGATCCGGGATGGTTCCCGTTCAGGTATGCAAGCAGTGGTGCCACCTTGCCGGCTGTATCTATCACTCCGCCGGGGTTGTACTTCTCCTCAAGAAGATTGTTGTAGATCGTCATAACCAGTTCACTGTTATCCCCGGCTCCGTTCATCTTGTTGTTCCCAACATTCAGGATTTCCTGTTTGTATGTAGCCATGTTTTCCGTGTCAATGTTCATTAAGAGCATTGTGGTTGCTTTAAAGAGATTTCCGGTCTGCCTGATCCTTAAGAGACCGGTTATCAAATCCTGAAT